>PWRV01000315.1 GCA_003563455.1 Thioalkalivibrio sp. | reverse complement strand
GTCTAGTTCCCATTCGCGGATCACCCGGGTCCTCGGGTCGAAGTCGATCGCCGGAAGCCATCCCCGGATGGTAGAATTCAACGAGTGGGCCATGCGGGAAGTTCGGTAACTATGGAGCACAGCCAGAAGTGCCGGATCAAGGCGGGCAAGTGCCGGAATAGCCATCCTATTTCAAACTTGGCCAACGCAGCGCCGGCGCTTCTGGCGAAGCGATCTGTTGCCGAACTTTCCGCGCGGCCCACTAGCGAAGACGCGAGTGAAATGGAGCGGGTGATGGGAATCGAACCCACATTAAGAGCTTGGGAAGCTCCCGTTCTGCCATTGAACTACACCCGCGACGTCCCGCGATTGTATGCGCTCGGTGCTCGGCACTCAATGCGCTGGAGACCCCGATGCAGATTCAGCTGAATGGCGAAGCCTACGACCTCGAAGCGGGACCGGACCGTGACGGCCCGCCGACCCTCGCGGATCTGGTGGCGGCGCTGGATCTGGAAGGACGCCGCCTCGCCATTGAGGTCAACGGCGAGCTGGTGCCGCGCAGCGAGCACGCGTCGTTCCGCCTGTCGCCGGGGGATCGCGTGGAAATCGTGCACGCCATTGGCGGCGGCTGAAACCCATCCCACAACGGCAAGGACCGGCATGAACCCAGTTGCTGCACCCGATACCGCCGACACCTTCCGCGTCGGCGACCGTCACTTTTCCTCGCGCCTGCTGGTGGGCACGGGGAAATATCGCGACCTCGAACAGACGCGGCTCGCCATCGAGGCAAGCGGCGCCGAGATCGTCACCGTAGCGATCCGGCGTACCAACATCGGGCAAACCCCCGGGGAGCCCAATCTCCTGGACGCAGTCCCGCCGGGTCGGTACACGCTGCTGCCGAACACGGCCGGTTGTTACACCGCCGAAGAGGCGATTCGCACCTGCCGACTGGCGCGCGAACTCCTCGATGGCCACAACCTGGTGAAGCTGGAGGTTCTGGGGGATAAGAAGACGCTGTACCCCGATGTCTTCCAGACCTTGTCGGCCGCGGAGACGCTGGTTGCGGAAGGCTTCGACGTGATGGTCTACACCACCGACGACCCGCTGCTGGCGCGGCGTCTGGAGGAGGCGGGCTGCAAGGCGGTGATGCCGCTGGCCGCGCCGATTGGTTCCGGTCTGGGTATCCAGAACCGCTACAACATCCGCGAGATCGTGGAGAACGCGCAGGTGCCGGTGCTGGTTGACGCGGGCGTTGGCACGGCATCCGATGCCGCCATCGCCATGGAGCTGGGCTGCGACGGCGTGCTGATGAACACCGCGATCGCGGCGGCGCGCGACCCGGTACTGATGGCGGACGCGATGAGGCACGCGATCATCGCGGGGCGGCTGTCCTATCTGGCGGGCCGCATGACACCGCGGCGACATGCCAGTGCATCGTCTCCGGAAACCGGCTACTTCTTCACCTGAGGTCGTGAGTCCCTCCTCGCAGGAGGGTCCCGCTGGCGGAACCCGACGCGTCCGCAGTTTCGTGCGCCGCGGTGGGCGAATCACTGCGGGGCAGCAACGTGCGCTGGAACGGCTCTGGCCACGCTTTGGCGTGGCCCCGGGTCAGGATCCGGTGGACCTGCCGGCGCTGTTCGGGCGCGATGCTCCGGTGACACTCGAGATCGGCTTCGGTAACGGCGAGAGCCTCGCGTGGCAGGCGGAGCAAATGCCGGAGCGGGATTTCATCGGAATCGAGGTGCATCGGCCCGGAGTCGGGCACCTGCTGGGCGAGCTGGAGCGCCGCGGCCTGGACAACGTTCGGATCTTCAACGACGACGCGGTCTCGGTTCTCGAAACCCGGATCCCGCCCGCGAGCCTCGACACCGTTCAGGTCTACTTCCCCGATCCCTGGCACAAGAAGCGGCATCACAAGCGCCGGCTGATCCAGAACGACTTCGTGGTGCTGCTGGCCTCGAAACTGCGGCCGGGCGGGCGTCTTCACCTCGCGACCGACTGGGAGGACTACGCGCAACAGATGATGGCGGTGATGTCGGGGTGCGCAGAACTCTTTGCCCCCGAAGGCCCGCAGCCACTGGACTCGCGACCCCCTGTCCGGCCCGCCACGCGCTTCGAGCGGCGCGGAGAGCGCCGCGGACACCGGGTCAGTGATCTGCTCTACCGGCGCACGGAGCTCTCCGGCGGCCGATGAGCGTGGCTTCCGCCCGGACGCGGGAATGCAGCGCCGGCGTCCCGGCGCCTACATCGAGGCCTTCACCACGAGCACCGGGCATTCCGCACTGCCAATCACGCGCTCCGACACGCTGCCCATCATCAGGCGGCTGAGTCCCGTGCGCCCGTGGCTGCCGACCACGATCATGTCGGCATCCCTGCGCTTCGCGGTCGTGATGATCACGGTGTCCGCGCGGCGGCCCTCCTCCAGCATCGCTTCGACCTCGACCTGCTCCTTCGACGCCTCATTCTGCACGCGTTCCACCGCCGCCTGTGCCTCTGACCGTTCCTCGGCGTCGCCGTCTTCTCCCACGACGCTGATGACCGTCAGCGGCAGTCCGCACTTGCTGACCAGGCGCACGGCCGAGTACGCGGCCGCATCACCGAGTCGCGAACCGTCCGTGGCGACCAGGATTCCCTTCTCCGGCATCTTCGTGTCCCGCGGAACAACCAGCACGCTGCAGGTGGCGAGTCCGATCACCTTCGCAGTGGAATCGCCGACCATCATCCGGGCGAGGTCGCTGCGGGTCCGACGCCCGATCACGATCACGTCAGCGTGCCGGTCGTTGGCGACACGGACGACCTCGTGATAGGGATCAGAGCCCTGTCGCAGCACGGTCTCGGCGCGGACGCCTGCGGCTCTTGCGTCTTCCGCGATCTGCTCGATCTGTTTCTGCGCCTCGGCCTCGGCCTTCTGGACCCGGTCCGGAACCAGCGCCTCGTATTCGGGATTGGTCAGCACGACCCGGGTCACCAGCAGGCGAGCACCGCACTGACGCGCCATTTCCCGGGCTGCGGCTTCCGGAGCGGCGCTGTACTCGGAACCGTCCGTGGCCAGAACAATCGTCTCGAAACGACCAACCGGCGATAGCTCCTCTGTCATCACGCGCCTCCATGTTTCGCGGGGATGGGAACAGAATACCTGAGGTCCGGTGCGCCGGCATCCGTGCGGCACCCGGTGACGGGCAGCCACCCGTGGCGACGGCGGGCGCTGCTTTGCTTCGAAGACTGGCTGATGAAATAATCACCGGTTTTTCGGCGGTTTGTTCGGCGCCGCGGCCCCCCGGCTGCGGCAGCGCGCCCGGAACAGCCCTGCCACGTCGCTCATCTGGTCGTCGTCCCGTCGTCACTGCCGCGGCACGGGAACGCCCAGCCGAACCCGCCCTTGACGCGCAGGGCCGGGCCAGCCAGGAAACCGGAAGATCATGGAAAATCTCACGCTGACCACGGAGATGATCGTGGTGCTCGCGCTGTTGGGTTTCACGATCTTCCTGTTCGTGTCCGAGATCGTGCGGGTCGACGTCGCCGCCATCTCCGTGATGGTGCTGCTCGGTCTGCTGAGCCTGGTCCCCGGGCTCGCCGACCTGACGGAGCTGGATCAGCTCTTCGCCGGTTTCGCGTCCAATGCGGTGATCGCCATCATCGCGGTGATGATCATCGGTGCCGGGCTGGACCGCACCGGAGTGATGCATCAGGTCGCCGGCTTCATCATGCGATTCGGGGGTACCACCGAGAAGCGGATCATCCCCACGGTATCGGGAACGGTCGGCATCATCTCAAGCTTCATGCAGAACATCGGTGCCGCGGCCCTGTTCATGCCGGTGATGAGCCAGATCTCCAACCGGCTGAACATTCCGATTTCACGCCTGCTGATGCCGATGGGCTTCGCGGCGATCGTCGGGGGCACCCTCACCATGGTCGGATCCAGCCCGTTGATCCTGCTGAATGACCTGCTGCCCGAGGGCATGGAGCCATTCAGCCTGTTCGACGTGACACCGATCGGACTGGCACTGCTCGCGAGCGTCATCGTCTACTTCGTTTTGCTGGGCCGGTTCGTTCTGCCGTCGGCTCCGCGCCTGTCCACCAGCGGCGAGACCACCGTGGACTATTTCCGCCGGGTCTACGGACTGAACTACGAGATCCGCGAAGTTCGCGTGACCCGGGATAGCGTCCTCGTCGGTCTCACGGTGGCCGAGGCCGAGCAGAAGTTCGGTGTGGTGATCATCGGCAGCTACGTCGCCGACGACCTGCGCATCGGGCCCTGGAGCGCCTACGAGATCGAGGGCGGTGCGGACCTCGCGGTGCTGGGCTCGCCGAATGCACTGGCGAGTTTCGTCGACCACACCGGTGTACGGCCACGGCGCGAACTCCAGGTCTTCGCCAAAGCGATGGCGCCGAGCAAGTCGGGAATCGCGGAAGTCGTGATCGCACCCGGCTCGCGGCTGATCGGCAAGACTGTCACCGAGGTGGCGATGCGGCGTACCTACGGTCTCTCGGTGCTGCGCCTGCAGCGCGGAGAGGAACCGATCCGCGAGGGTCTGCGTGACGTGCCGCTGCAGCCCACCGATACGCTGGTCGTGCACTGCGACTGGGAGTCGCTGGCGCGGCTGGAGGATGACCGTGACTTCGTCGTGGTCACCAGCGACTATCCGCGCGAGCCAATGCGGACGAGCAAGGTTCCGCATGCACTGTTTTTCCTGGTGGTTGCCCTGAGCCTGATCCTGTTCACCGACCTCCCGCTATCCGCCGCGCTGATGACCGGTGCCCTCGGCATGATCCTGACCGGAGTGATCGCGATCGACGACGCCTATCGCGCGGTGAGCTGGAAGACCGTGTTTCTGCTCGCGAGTCTGATCCCGCTGGGCGCCGCGGTGGAGAACACCGGAACGGCCGCATGGATTGCGCAGAACACGCTGGACCTCCTGGGCGAGGTGTCGCCCTGGGTGCTCCAGGGGACGATCTTTGTGCTGGCGACGTTCTTCACACTCGTGATGTCCAACGTGGGGGCCACTGTGCTGCTGGTTCCGCTTTCCATCAACTTCGCGCTGGCGGCGCAGATGGCGGGAATGGAGGCGGATCCCCGGGTCTTTGCGCTGACCGTGGCCATCGCCACCTCGAATTCCTTCCTGATCCCGACGCACCAGGTGAACGCGCTGATCATGGGTCCGGGCGGATACCGCGTCATCGACTACCTGAAGGCCGGTAGCATCATGACCGTCCTGTTCATGGTCGTGGCCATGATCATGCTCAATGT
>PWRV01000106.1 GCA_003563455.1 Thioalkalivibrio sp. | reverse complement strand
GGGCGTGCTGGAGGTGGCGATCGCGCTGCTGATCGCCATACCGATGATGCACTTCGGCTCGCTCTTCTGGCACCGCGTGCTGGGCCGCCCCCCGGGAGACAACTATCCCAGAGTGGTGCGTTCCACCACGCGACTGCGGGAATGGCGGGCGTGTCATGTACCGCTGGCGCGCTGGCAGAGATGGCTGAACTTCGAGAACTACGTCTACTATCGCGTATTGATGACCGCGGCATTCAAGGCCGCGGGATGGTATGACCGCGGCACCCAGAACGTCCTTGCGGTCTGCGTGCGAACGCACGCCGTGGAGTTCGCCGACCTGCCTCCGGCCTTCGACGGGTATCGCATCCTGCTGTTGACGGATCTGCACCTGGACGGCCTTCCGGGTCTCACCGACGCGCTGGTCGCCCAGATCATCGACCATCCGGTCGATCTCTGCCTCGTGGGTGGCGACATCCGGATGGAGATGTACGGCCCGATGGCGCCGGCCCTGCGCGAACTGCGGCGCCTGCTGGGATACGTGCGGGCCACCGACGGCATCTATGGCGTGCTCGGAAACCACGACTGCATCGAGATGCTGCCGGAGTTCGAGGAGGCGGGGATCACCATGCTGCTGAACGACGCACAGGTCATCCGGCGCGGTGGCGACAAGCTGTGGCTGATCGGTGTCGATGACCCGCACTACTACAAGTGCCACGACCTCGATCTCGCCTTCCGTTCAGTTCCCCCGGATGCCTTCAAGCTCTTTCTCGCGCACTCTCCCGAGGTGTTCCGCGAGGCGGCCGAAAAGGGGGCCCACCTCTATCTTTGCGGTCACACTCACGGCGGGCAGATCTGTCTGCCCGGCATCGGGCCGGTGTTCACCCACAGCCGCGCCCCACGCTATACCGCAGCAGGTGCCTGGAAGTACGGAAACATGTTTGGCTATACCAGCCGCGGTGCGGGCGCGTCGGGGGTTCCCCTGCGCTTCAACTGCCAGGGAGAAGTCTCGCTGATCGAATTGCGGCGCGCGCCCACGGCCTCGGAGGCGGAAGGGCTTGAGCTTCCCACGGACGCCCGCGAACACGCCTGATCCGCGGGCCGGCGTGCCCTGCAGCCACGGTTTCCGCGTCCGACTGCGCGAGCACGCGCCCGCACTCTCGAACGCGACCGTTATTCGGTGTGATCCCGAATGCACGCGGAATGCGGCTCGGGCGATACGCGTCAACAGAGCTCATGCCCCACCACTCCAGGAGGATGATCCGATGAAGCGCACCCTCTCAGCCCGCTGGCTCCTGTCGGCGATCACCGGCCTCGCAATCGCGTCGTTGGCGGCAACCGCGGCAACGGCCGATTTCGTGACGCAACGAATGATGACGATGGAAATGGCAAACGATCTCGCGCAGGAGACAGTGGACGCCTGCCGTGCCATGGTCTATCAGACCAGTGCAGTGGTTGTCGACCGGGGCGGACATCCACAGGCGATCCTGCGTGACACGCTGGCGGCGCCGTTCACGATCCAGATCGCGCACGACAAGGCCCGTGCGGTAATCCTTTCGGGAGTCGCCTCGTCGGCCTTCCGGGAGAGCCGGGATGACATCCGGATGGAGATGAACCACGTGGATGGCGTCCTCGTACTGGATGGAGCGTTGCCGGTGGTGGTCGCCGGAAGCATGGTCGGCGCGGTCGGCGTATCCGGGGCCCCGGGCGGAGATCTGGACGAACAATGCGCACAGGAGGCGCTCGACGCGCTTGCCGACCGCATCGAGTTCGTGATGTAGGCGCCGTTGGTGGAACGCGGCCTTTGCCAGCCGTGTAATACTTGGCATCAAGCGACAAGGGCCCCCTGGTAAGGCCGCTCTTCGGGTAACCCGCGCGATCACGTCCCGGTTAAGGAAACGCTGATTTATCGGCGTTTCCCTGCGGCACAGGGAAGTGCCGACAGCATCGACCAACGCAGGTGGTTGATTCTGTAGCAAGCTGCAAATCGCATTTGCAGCGCAGCGCGCGCTGAGAAAGCCAGGATGGCTTTATTCAGCGCTTCCTTAAGGGGAAGCGGATGGAGACGGAATCTCAGCAGTCTGGAGACGCGCCCGAGAACCCGCCCGGCTGGCACGCGCGGGAAGCCGGGGAGGTCATACGGGAGTGGCGGTCTCACGCGGACGGATTGAGCGCCGGCGAGGCCGAGGAACGCCTGTCCCGGTACGGGCGCAACCAGTTGCGCCCGCCCGAGAAGGCCGGTCCGCTGGTCCGGTTCTTTCGCCACTTCCACAACATCCTGATCTACATCCTGATCGCCGCCGCGATCGGTACGGCCCTGCTTGGCCACTGGGTGGACACCGGCGTGATCCTCGCGGTGGTCCTGATCAACACCCTGATCGGCTTCGTCCAGGAGGGCAAGGCCGAGAAGGCCCTGGACGCGATCCGCCAGATGCTCTCGCCCCGCGCGGTGGTTCTCCGCGATGGTCATCGGCGTGAAGTGGACGCCGACACCGTCGTCCCCGGGGACGTCGTCTATCTGCAGGCCGGGGACAAGGTGCCCGCGGACCTGCGGCTGCTGGACGCAAAGAACCTGAGAGTGGACGAGGCAGTGCTGACCGGAGAATCGGTGCCGGTCGAGAAGGATGTGCAGCCGGTGGCGGAGGACGCACCGCTGGGCGATCGTCTCTGCATGGCCTATTCCGGCACGCTGGTGACCTTCGGGCGCGGCCGGGGCGTCGTGGTGGCCACCGGCGAGACCACCGAAGTCGGGCGCATCTCCGCGATGCTCGGCGAGGTGCACAGCCTGCAGACCCCGCTGGTGCGCCAGATGGAACAGTTCGGGCGCTGGCTGGCCGGCGTCATCCTGGTCATCTCGGCCGCCACCTTCGCCTTCGGCTACTGGGTGCGGAACTACCCGCTGGACGAGATGTTCCTGGCGGCCGCGAGCCTCGCGGTGTCCACGATCCCCGAGGGTCTGCCGGCCATCATGACCATCGCCCTGGCTATCGGGGTGCAGAAAATGGCTCGCCGGAACGCGATCATCCGCCGGCTGCCGGCCGTCGAAACCCTGGGATCGGTGTCCACCATCTGCTCCGACAAGACGGGAACGCTGACGCGCAACGAGATGACCGTGTCGTCGCTGCGCACCCGCGAACGCAACGTCGAGGTGGACGGCGTTGGTTATGCCCCGCAGGGTGGCTTCACCGAGGATGGCCGGGACGTCACCCCCGACGAGGACCGGGTGCTGCTGGAGGCCTTGCGGGTCGGGCTGCTGTGCAACGATGCCCAGCTCTTCAAGCGCGATGGCGAGTGGGTGATGGAGGGTGACCCCACCGAGGGCGCCCTGGTGGTGCTCGCGCGCAAGGCCGGAATGGACCCCCGAACCCAGGAGGGCAGGCTGCCGCGGGTCGACGTGATCCCTTTCGAGTCGGATCACAAGTACATGGCGACTTTGCACCGGGATCACGAGGGGCACGGGTTCATCTATCTGAAGGGTGCTCCCGAGCGGGTGCTGGACCTCTGCGCCCACCAGCAGAACGCCGAAGGAGCCGACCCGCTGGATCGGGCATGGTGGGAGGAGGCGCTCGAAGACGTTGCAGGGCGTGGCGAACGGCTCCTGGCGTTGGCCGCGAGGGATGCCCAGCCGCACCAGAACGAATTGAATTACGATCAGGTCGAGGCCGGCGGTTTCTCCCTGCTGGCCATCCTCGGCATTATCGATCCGCCTCGGGAGGAGGCGATACAGGCGGTCACGGAATGTCAGGATGCCGGTATACGCGTGAAAATGATCACCGGCGACCACCTGACCACGGCTCAGGCGGTGGGTGGGCTGCTGGGTCTGGGGAGCGGAGGACAGGCAGTCGCGATGGCCGGCCGCAAACTGGACGACATGAGTCCGGAAGAACTGCGCGAGGCCGCGCGCAGCACGGACGTCTTCGCCCGCACGACCCCCGAGCACAAGCTGCGACTCGTCGAAGCCTTGCAGCAGGAGGGCGGTATCGTCGCGATGACCGGTGACGGGGTCAACGACGCGCCGGCGCTGAAGCGTGCCGATGTCGGGGTCGCGATGGGTCGCAAGGGCACCGAGGCGGCCAAGGAGGCAGCGGAAATGGTGCTGGCTGATGACAACTTCGCCTCCATTGCCCACGCCGTGGAGGAGGGCCGCACGGTCTACGACAACATCCGCAAGGCCATCCTGCACATGCTGCCGACCAACGCCGGACAGTCCCTGACCATTATGATGGCCGTCCTGATGGGCCTGGCCCTGCCGCTGATGCCGGTGCAGGTGCTATGGGTGAACATGGTCACCTCGGTTACCCTCGCGATGGCTCTGGCCTTCGAACCCAGCGAGCCGGGGGTAATGAAACGCCCGCCCCGCAGTCCCGATGCACCGTTGCTGTCCGGCTTTCTGCTGTGGCGCATCCCCTTCGTCGCGATACTGCTGTGGCTGGGGACCTTCGGGCACTTCGTGTGGATGGAAGAGGTCGTCGGCAGTTCCGATGAACTTGCCCGGACCGTCGCGATCAACACGCTCGTGGCGGGACAGGCCTTCTACCTGCTGAACCTGCGGCTGATGTATCAGCCGGTTCTGCGCGACTGGGCGATCTTCCGCTCCCGCGCAATGTGGCTGGCGATCGGGGTGCTAGTGGTCCTGCAACTGACCTTCACCTACGCGCCTTTAATGAATACCCTGTTCGGGACCACGGCCGTCGGCTGGAACGACTGGGGCCGGATCCTGCTGTTTGGCCTGGCGGTGTTCGTGATCGTGGAGCTGGAGAAGACGGTGATACGCCGGTTGCCGCGGTTCCGCGCGGCCTGAGATGCCGGGCCCGGCGGGGCCTGACGAAGGCGCGCCGGTATCGGGCTTCTTCCCGGCACCAGACACCCTTGAGCGGCAAAGGGCGGCATCCGATCCCATGAACCGGAACATCGACCCATGAACGAGACCGGCAAGTGGCTGATTATCATCGGCGGGCTGATCGTGGTGATCGGGCTGCTCTGGCCTTGGCTCGGCAAGATCCCCTGGGGGCGCCTGCCGGGCGATATCGTGATCGAGCGCGAGAACGCCCGATTCTATTTCCCGATCACCACCATGATCATCATCAGCGTGGTGATCTCGATCGTCCTGGCGTTCTTCCGGCGCTGACGCGGGTGCGGACATGACGATCCACCGGGCGCCAGGCAAGCGGGCCGCGTGGCCCACCAGGGAAGCGCTGAATAAAGCCATCCTGGCTTTCTCAGCGCACGCTGCGCGGCAAATGCGATTTGCCACTTGC
>PWRV01000273.1 GCA_003563455.1 Thioalkalivibrio sp. | reverse complement strand
ACGCGCGCGAACTGCTGGAAGCCGAAAGTTTCGAGCGACGCGCC
This sequence comes from Thioalkalivibrio sp., assembly GCA_003563455.1. GTDB lineage: Bacteria > Pseudomonadota > Gammaproteobacteria > Ectothiorhodospirales > Ectothiorhodospiraceae > Thioalkalivibrio. Next base: position 5,218 of record PWRV01000273.1, on the reverse strand, counting down.
GCGGAGGAAGATCGCTACCCGGGGCTCGAGTACGAGCCCACCCTCCCGCTTGAAACTGTCGACGATCGCATTCAGGCGCGCAAATTCCGCGTAGAAAGCCAGGACGGAAAAAACCGCTTTGGCCTGCGGGGCCGGCTGATGGTGGACGCGGAAGTAGCCAATTGGGATGACAACCTTTCCGAGGCAGCCAATGAAGCCGACCCGATCCCCGAGCGTGGCACTTACCTGCGCCGGGCTCGCCTCGGGGCGATTGGTGTCTACGACAACCTCTGGGAATGGCAACTGGAAGTGGACTTCCGCGACAGTGACGTTCGGTTCGCCAACGCCTATTTGGCACGACTCTTCGATCAGGGGCGTCTCGCGGTCGGCAATTTCAAGGAGCCCTTCTCCCTGGAGAGTTCGACCAGTTCGCGCCGCCTAACGTTCATGGAACGCGCGACCCCGGTCGATGCTTATCGCCCGAGCCGCCAAATCGGTCTCATGTACGAGACCCTCGTCCCTGACTGGTATTTCGCGGCGGGCGTCTTCGGCGGCGACGGTACAGACCGTGATCGGGACGTCGAGGAAGGCTACAGCCTTGCGACTCGAGGGTCCTTTGCCCCGTACATGTCCGACGACACCTTCACGCACCTCGGGGCCTCGTTCAATCACCGCGTCAACGCGACGGACGAAGGTACCCTGGAAAGGGTACGTTTACGTTCACGCGAGGGGGCACGTGCCATCGATGTTCGACTGATCGGCCGGAATGACCTTGAAGGCGTCGATTCCTACAACCGCTATGCGCTGGAAGCCGCCTGGGGAAAAGGGCCATTCTCCCTGCAAGGCGAGTATCTTCGCGTCGATCTTGACCTCGACCGAGAGCAGGTCCTTGATGCACATGGAGGCAACGCAACCGACAAGAGCAGCCTCACACTGGATGGTTACTACGTTCAGGCGAGCTATTTCCTGACCGGCGAACAGCGCAACTACCGCCCGTTCAGCGGGGACTTTGGCGCCGTTCGTCCGAATTCCGTGTTTGGTCACGGGGGCACTGGCGCTTGGGAAGTAGCCGCGCGCTATGCCCACGCCGATTCCATGGAACACACCCGCGTGGGACGCGGGAACAAGATGGACCACTACACCCTCGGCCTGAACTGGTATCCCAATCAGGACATGGTGTTCAAGCTGAACTACATGTACTTCGACTATGAGGGGCGCGGCGGCGAATCGAACGGGAATCAGGTGCTCGCAGCCCGTGCCCAGTTCGAATTCTGATCGGAACGCCGGAAGCCAACGCACAGGGATGTGCGACTCGGTTGAGCGATTTTGCGCGTTGGTCCGGGGGGCAATCCGGGTGATCCCGACACTCTCGCCGGTGGACCATTCGTGATGGGCCGGTTGAGCCAAGCTCTTCGGTTCTTCCTCTGCCTTTGTTCGAAGGCCGGTCAGTGCGCGTGCTGGGCCTGGTTCCTCGCCGCAGCTCTGCTGGTCCTAGGTCCAGGAAGTACCGCGGGCGCGCAGGATGCGCCACAAGCGGATGTGTTGCCGGTACTGGAGGATTTCCCGAGGCAGCCGATCCGGATAGTGGTGTACACGAGCCCAGGAGGCCTGATCGACGTGACCGCCCGACGCTTTGCCCGCCTCGCGCAGGAGCATGCCGGCCATCCGTTCGTCGTGGTCAATCGCCCGGGAGGCGGTGGCATCGTCGCGTTCGAGCAGGCGCTGCGCGAGCCTGCGGATGGCCACCAGATGCTTGCGGTAACCCGGTCCAACATCTCCAAGATGGTGGCGACCGGCCGCGAGGATCTGATCCGGGAGCTCCATTGGCATGCCTATATCATGTACAACGCACATGTGGTGATCACCAATGCGAAGGAGGGCCCAGCCGACTGGGGGGCGCTGCTCGAGGCCGCTGATGCCGCGGAGCGTGGCCAGATCTGGGTCGGCGTGGATATTGGCGGGGTCAAGCACGTCTCCGGGGTGAAGATCGCGGAACAGGCGGGAATCAATATGCGCTGGATTCCCTTTTCATCGGGTGGCGAAGCCATAGCCGCTCTACTCGGTAACCTGGGCGTGGCGTATCTTGGAAACCCGCGCGATGCGCTCGTCTCCGACGACCTCAGGATCGTTGCCGTCGCGGCCGAGGAGCGCCTGGAGCGCTTTCCGGACGCCCCGACATTCCGGGAGTTGGGGATCGACGGACTGGAGGGGGAATCCATCTGGCGCGGCTTCGCGTTCCGAGACGGCGTCCCTGAGGCTGTTCAGCGTTGGTACGACATTCTGATTCAGCGCGTGATCGAGGATCCGCGTTGGAAGGCGGAGTGGGAAGGGGAGGGCGTGGAACTTCGGTATTTCGGCGCCGACCGGTTTGCGGAGATCGTCGAAAAGGATCGGCGGGAGTATGCGCACTACCTCGCGCAACTGGGGCTTCTTCCCGAAAACGATCGCGCCGCCTCGCTGGTCACGGCTCTAACGCGGCCCCACAGTGTGTACTGGCTGACCGGCGCAGTGGCGTTCGCGCTGCTGGCTGGCGCAGTCCTCCTTGGAAGAACACGCTGGCGTCATCAGAGAGGAGACCTGACCTTTCTGCTGGTCATCATCGCCCTGGCCGTCGTAGTCTTCATGATGACGGTCGATCTGCCGCCTCGTTCGACGATTGATCCGGTTGGCGCCGCCGGCATTCCGCAACTCCTGATCGCGTTGTTGATCCCGTTGGTGCTTGCACAGCTCGCGCTCAACCTGGCGCAGGGCGGTTACTCGCCGCCGCCCGTCACCTCGGCCCGGTTGCCGCTCGCATTGGGGCTCATTCTCACCTACATGGTTCTGGTTCCGATTCTCGGATACCTGCTGGCTTCGGCGCTGTTCATGCCGGTGATGCTCTGGTATCTAGGCCTCCGACGCCCGATGAGCGTCGCCATCCTGACCGGGTCCTGGTTGCTCGTCTCGGAATTCGTCCTCCGGCGCCTGCTGATGGTCGATCTTCCTTCGGGATTCGTTTTCAACTGACTTCAGGATGGGCCTCGGATCATGTTAGAGCAACTCGCGTCCGGATTCGGCGGCATGCTGGCGCTCGCGCCGCTGCTCGCCGTTGTTACGGGGATCGTACTTGGCGTGCTGATCGGTGCAATGCCGGGATTGTCTCCCTCGATGGGGGTCGCGCTACTGGTTCCATTCACCTACGGCATGCCGCCCGTGATCGCGCTGATCATTCTGGTCGGTGTGTACATCGGCGCGAGCTATGGCGGCTCGATCACGGGAATCATGGTCAACGCGCCGGGTACGCCGTCCGCCGTGGTGACCGCAATCGACGGCTACGCGCTAACGCGCAAGGGGTTTCCGGCACGTGCCCTGGGGACATCAATTATTGCCTCGTCGTTCGGAGGCATGTTCGGCACCCTGATCCTGATCGCCTTTTCGGTTCCGCTGGCGGCAATCGCAGTCGGCTTTCATCCCGCCGAGTACTTCGCGTTCGCGGTATTCGGGCTCGCGACCGTAGCCTCGCTGGCCGGGGATCACTGGCTCAAGGCCCTGATCGCGGTGCTCATCGGCCTGCTAATCGCGACCGTGGGCACCGACCCGATCTCCGGGGCCGAGCGGTTCACTTTCAATGTGTTGGCGCTCTCCGACGGGTTCATGCTCGTGCCCGCACTGATCGGGATTTTCGCGCTCAGCGAGGTGTTCATGGGCATCGAGCGGGGCGACTTCCGCGTTACCCGGTTCGCCGGTTCGCTGGATCGTTGGCCGCGCATCCGGGATTACTGGAAGTTACGCTGGGTCACGCTGCGCTCAAGCGTGATCGGGACACTGGTCGGCGTTCTCCCGGGCGCCGGGGCCACGATCGGGTCGTTCGTGAGTTACGGCATTGCCAAGCGTGTCAGCCGGAACAACGACGAGTTCGGGAAGGGAAGCACCGAGGGCATCACCGCTTCCGAAGCGGCCGACTCCGGATCAGTGGGTGGTGCAATGGTTCCGCTCCTCGCGCTGGGCATTCCCGGAAGCGCGACCACGGCTGTGCTGATCGGTGCAATGATGATCCACGACGTCACCCCGGGCCCACAGCTCTTTCATAACGACCCGGGGCTTATCTACGCGGTGTTCGCCGCGATGATCCTCGCCCAGTTCGTGTTGCTTTTCGTCGGCCTTGCCGGAGGCCGCCTCTGGGTTCGCGTGGCGGCCATCCCCAAGGAAATCCTCTACGTGCTGATCACCATGTTGGCGCTGGTCGGTTCGTTCGCGGTGCGCAACTCGATGTTCGACGTGTTCGCCTGCCTGGGCTTCGGAATCCTGGGATGGATCCTCCGCCGATACCAGTACCCCTTGGCCCCCGTGATTCTCGGTATGGTGCTGGGACTGATCGCGGAGACCAATTTCCGCCGGGCGATCATGATGGACGGTCCGGGTGTGTTCTTGGAGCGCCCGATCACTGCTACGATCCTGGCGTTGGCGCTGCTGTCGTTCATCGTGCCGCTGGTCGGTGCAATGAGAGGTACGAAGTTCTTGAATGGCAGGCCGGCATGACCTCGAAACAATGGGCAAGGCCTCGGAGAGTACCCTTGGGTAACCGTCAGACGCGCTCCTCCCCGGGCTGGAGCGTTACGTGTCTCCTGTGGGTCGGCCTTGGCACCAAACCCGAAACACCCTTAGTAGCCTCTAACGAGCCGCAGGCCAGAATGCGCATGTTCAGGTCGCGCTAAAGCTAGCAGGCCCGCAACTAGAGACCACCATCTGTGGTCGAGGTGGGCGCTCTAAATCCGCTTCGCGAGAGTCCGCAGTATCTCGGCAACGGGTCGTTCGTGAGCAGCGAGTCGGCGTCGGCTCAAGGCCGACGAATGCCACCATCGGACGCGGGGTGTCTCTACCCGACCCTGACCAGAGACCGGAGCGCTGCCCGAAGCTGGTTGGTCATCGACGAATGACGGACACTGGGTTTGGGTACACCTGATCGATGGGCCGAAGCATCGGGCGCGACGGGTAGCTGCATGTCAGATGATCGCTTCCAATCCCTTGCGCTCGACCAGGTTCAGTAACTTCAGAGAAGGCCCGCTCGGCTTCTTGTCGCCGACCTCCCACTTTTGCACTGTCGAGACGCTGGTGTTCAGCACGGCGGCAAACACCGCCTGGCTTACATGCGCCTGTTCCCGTAAGGCTTTGATGTTCTCCGGCGTCATCTCTTGGACATCCAGGTGACAAAGGGCGTCGAACTCGCCCATGCGCCGCTTGCTGATCAGACCCACCCGGT
>PWRV01000254.1 GCA_003563455.1 Thioalkalivibrio sp. | reverse complement strand
TGATCCCGGGCATGATCCCGGGAGCAGCGCCGATGTCCGGCCCGTCGACGGACTGGAGGCGCGGGTCGAGGAACTCGAGGTCCGGCTGGCGCACCTGGATTACGCGTTGCAGAGCCAGGGCGAGGAACTGCTGCATCTGCAGCAGACCAATACGCTGCTGACCCAACAGCTGCGTGAACTGGCCGAACGCCTGCGCGCGCTTGCCGAAGCGGCCTCCGGCGACCCTTCACTGGAGCCCCCGCCCCCGCATTACTGAGGGGGCCCTGCGCGCCGGTGCCCATCCCGTTCCGCGCCACACCGGGGTGCCCGGCCTCGTCGCGACGGCTGGGCGCTGCCCTGCTCGAGCAGGGGGCGATCACGACGGCACCGTCTGGCGAGCCCGAACTCGAGCTCGTCTGCGGACCCGAGGGGCTGACACTCGTCGCGCATCAGGCGTCCGGCTCTGCACTTGCGCTGAACATTGATCTCGTTGGCGGCGCCCGCGGGTATCGCCATGCCCGTGCGGGACACGCGCGCGAGGACCTCGTCCGGGCTCTCGGGCGTCTCCCGAGAGGCAGCCGGATCCTCGATGCCTCGGCCGGGCTCGGCCGCGATGCCCTGGTGCTGGCCGCACGCGGCTTCGAGGTCGTCGCCATTGAGCGCAATCCCGTGCTCGCGGCGCTGCTCTGCGATGCGATGGAACGCGCTTCCGGCCACCCTGCCCTCGGCGCATCACTCGATCGCCTGAGTCTGGTTCAGGCGGATGTGCGCGACTGGCTGTCAGGTAACGACAGGATCTTCGATGCAGCCATGTTCGATCCGATGTTTCCACCCCGACGCAAGGACGCCGAGGTCAAAAAGGAGATGCGCGTCCTGCACCGGCTGCTGGGAGCCAATCCCGACCCGGATGCCCCGGAGACCCTGCTGATGCTGCTGGAACACGTGAGGCGCTGCGTGGTCGTGAAACGCCCGCTGCACGCACCCGCTCTCGGTGGGCGCCCGCCTGCACGCAGCCTGCGTGGTCGCAGCACACGCTTCGATGTGTATCTGCCGGCCCGCGCAGGGGACCAGTCGTCTGCACGAGCTGGCGCTGGCTGAATCGCGGGCGGCGCAGGAGTCCGGCCCGGTGGCCGATCCGGCGCACGGTGAATCCCGGACGGCGGTTCAGTCCACGCCGAGAATCACCCGGGCTTCCTCCAGGCGATAGGGCGGGATCTCGAGATTGCGCATTGCCGGCTGGTTGCGGTAGACGCGCCCGGCAAAATCGTAGCGTCCGCCGCGGCAGCGATCGCGCAGACCGCCTTCCCAATCCTCCGACGCATGCGGTGGCACGACATCCAGATCGCAGCCGAGATCGGTGCTCTCGGCGTAGACCACCAGCCACTCCGGAACCCAGCCCCGATGGGCCGCGGTCAACCCACGGGGGCTCCGGTCGAATCGGGAGCTCGGGTCATACAGCGCCTCGCCCTCGGGCAACGCCTCCAGCATCGACGCGTCGCGATGCAGGACCAGCACCCGCCGACCATTCCAGGTCACCCGCTCATGCTGCCCCGGTTCGATGCCCTGAAGGTCCACCTTGAGCGGCAGGCGCACGTCACCGCCGGGCGGCGAGAACAGCGCGCGCAGGATCACGAACAGGAAGAGCAGCAGTGCCGTGAGGCCCATCAGTTTCAATGTCACGCGCAGACGCAGACGCAACAGGCTGTCCTGGGTCAAGAACGTTCGCCTCCTCGCTTGCAATGGGTGGCTCTGTAACGCGATGCATGGCCGTTCCGTGCCATGGCGGCCGGGGCCCGGTCCGGGCTACAATTCGGCCCATGAGCGCAAGAGAAAGTTTCACCCGCAACCGCCGTTATGTCGGCATCCACAACGACCTGCATGGCGGCATGACGCCCATCGGCGGCGTGATCAAGGATGCGTGGGTCTTCGGCCTGATCCCCGAGACCGAGACCTGCGAGGGCTGGCAACTGGCGCAGATCCAGATCCTGCACGACCGCGTGAGCGCCGAGTGGGACAAATACGGCCTCCTGGTGCGCAATCTGCCCCCGGAATTGCAGGAGCGTCACGCCCGGATTCACGATGCCGCTGTCGAGCGGGCGCGCGAACACGGCTGGGTGGCCGGGCTCGACTTCGACAGCGAAATGTCGGGCAGCGAGGAGCCCGTGCTGCCGCGCTGATGTAAAACCGTACCCGGTTATCACCAAAGGTCCGCGCAAGCCGCTTGCGCGCAGGAGGCGAGTCCTCTCGCCGATCGGGCGCCGGAAAAACCATCGGCCAGAGGCTGGCCTCGCGCAACTGCGTCCCTCTCCATGCCACACGGCCCGCCAGCGGAGGATCTCCCGTGATAATCAGGAAACCGTATGGGACGCGCTCGAGTCCGTCCTCGCCTGCCCCATGCACTCAGCACAGCAGGCAAGAGCCGCTCAGTCCCGGAAGTTTGTGTACTGCAGGGGCCGATCGAAGCTTTGCTGACGCAGCAGACTGATCACCGCCTGCAGATCGTCCCGCTTCTTTCCGGTGACCCGCACCTGGTCCCCCTGAAGACTGGCCTGTACCTTGATCTTCGAGTCCTTGATCAGGCGCTGGATGCGCTTTGCGAGATCGGCGTCGATGCCCTGGCGTATCAGGATCTCCTGCTTCACGCCGGTGCCCGCCTTCGTCACCTCCTGCGGGTCCATGCACTCCACGTCGATGCCCCGCTTGGCGAGCTTCATCCGCAGGATGTCCAGGATCTGCTCCACCTGGAACTCGGCGTCGCCCTTCGCCAGGATCGTCGTGTCGCTCAACTCCACGGCCGCCGACGTTCCCTTGAAGTCGAAGCGGTTGTCGATCTCGCGACGGGTCTGATCGACCGCGTTGCGCAATTCCGGGAGCTCGACCTCGGACACTACGTCGAATGACGGCATTTGCACCTCCGTTCAATGGCAGCCGTTCCGGTCTGCCGGTCCCGTCAGCGGGAGCCGGCAGGCTCCCGGCCGGTGGGTGTTCAGGTTCTGGGTGGCTCCAGCGCGCGCAGGTGTGCCTCGAGCTCGGCCATCACCTCCGACGCACGGCCTTTCTCCAGTGCGGTCTCGACGCGCTTCAGCACCGGCAGGACCTTCGCGTCTCCCCGGAAGGGCATGCGCGCGAGCCCGAAGGCGAGCCACCGGAACTGACGGAAAAAGAGATAGCTCAGCGTGGCGATGATCAGCGCCGCCCAGGTATTTCCGCCAAACCACACCCACAGCGCAACACCGTAGCCTGCGAAGGTGGCCGCAAAGATGCCGAACGCGATACGGTGGGTGCGGGCAATCAGTTCCTCGAACAGCTCCCGATGCTCGACCACGAATTCACGTTCGAAATGCACGGACACGCCTCACCAACCCTGCTGGGAGCCCTGCAGTATACGCCAGCTGGGCGCCTCTTCCGAGACGGTCAGTTTGACTCGGCGGCGCGCCAGCGTTCGAAGGTGGGAAACTCCTCGTAGCCGCGGGTCAGCACGAAGTCCATTACGTTGCGCAGGCGGTTCAGAGCCACCACGGAGTCGATGCGGATGATTTCGTTGCCGCTCTCGTCGAAGAACACGAGGCTGGGAGCCCAGTGGATGTCCAGCGCCTCGCCCCAGTTGCGCGCGTTGGTGCGCTCGCCCTGCGGCGTGATCACCGGAGTCTCCGCATCAAGATCCAGCTGCACAACGTCGAACAGGCTGATCCGGTCGAGCACCCCGCGATCGCGCAGCGGTTCGGAGTGCAGCACATCGCAGGCATGACAGGCCCGCCGTTCGAAGAACACGATCAGCGGACGCTGTGCCGGAATGCGCGAGCGGTCCAGCATGTGCGGAGGGCTCTGGAAGAACTCCTGGTAATTGATATCGTCCGTGTCGAACTTGGGCGGCGGATCGGCACGGGCGAGATACTCGCGGAAGCTGCCCTCGCGGTCGTGGCGATCGATCACGAATTCCAGTGCCGCGCGAAAGCGGTACGGTGGGTAGTAGCCGCGAATGCGGTGGATCTCCTCGCCGTCGGCATCGAAGAAGGTGAAGGCGGGGGGGAAATTGAGGCGCCGCTCCACCGCAAACTGGCGTTCGGTCATGCGCTCGCCGTCCAGCGTCGTCACCTCGCGGCTGCCCTGGACATCGAGAGCAATCACGTCGAAGTGGTCGGAGAAATACTGCCGGATATCGGGCTCGGCGAGGTTCTTTTCGATCATCACCTCGCAATAGGGGCAGTGATCCATGCCAAAGTAAATCGCGAGGCCCATCCTGCCGCGCTCCACCGCCCGTTCAAGGTCTTCACGGAAATCGAGGAAGCTCAGCTCGAACCAGTCCGGCGCGTGCAAGCCGATCTGGCGCGGCGTGTCGTCGATGGTCGGGAAATCCTCTGCATCCGCCGACACAACGCCAGCCAGGGGCAGCAACAGCAGCACCGCCAGGAACACCCGCCACTTCGCCATCACACCCCGAATTCCAGAATGCATCTTCCGATCTTTCACCATCTGTCACTGACACCGCCCCGAAACCGTTTACCCTTGGAGACGGGGGAAACTCCAATAAGGGTAGACCAGCGGCCGACGATCGTCAGAATGCGAACTGCGATGATCTGACCGCCATGATCCGCGCCGGTCAATCAATCCGACGGCGGAACCATACGTTCGGTTCCGCCGAGATAGGGCCGCAGCCGCTCCGGGATCACGATGCTGCCGTCCGCCTGTTGCCCATTCTCCAGCACGGCCGCCAGCGCCCGTCCCACCGCGAGCCCGGAACCGTTCAGCGTGTGCACCAGTTGCGGCTTCGCGCCCGGTTCCGGACGATACCGGGCCTGCATGCGTCGGGCCTGGAAATCTCCGAAACTGGAACAGGACGAGATCTCGCGGTATGCCTGCTGCCCCGGCAGCCACACCTCGATGTCGTAGGTGCGGGTTGCGGAGAAACCCATGTCGCCGGTACTCAGGAGAACCACGCGGTACGGCAGCTCGAGCGCCTTCAGCACGGCCTCGGCGTCCGCAAGCAGGGCCTCCAGGGCCGACTCCGATGCGTCGGGGCGAACGATCTGGACCAGCTCGACCTTTTCGAACTGGTGTTGCCGGATCAGCCCGCGCACGTCCTTCCCATAGCTGCCCGCCTCGGAACGGAAACAGGGAGTATGCGCCACCATCTTCAGCGGCAGATCGCCGGCATCCAGGATCTGCTGCGCGACCAGGTTCGTCACCGGCACCTCTGCCGTCGGGATCAGGCGGAACCCCTGCTCGCTCACCACGCTGAACAGATCGGCGTCGAACTTCGGCAGCTGCCCCGTGCCCAGCAGCGCACCCGGGTTCACCAGATAGGGCAC
>PWRV01000138.1 GCA_003563455.1 Thioalkalivibrio sp. | reverse complement strand
TTTGCGCTGGCCCGAAGCTTTCCGGAGCGCTACCCGCATCTGCTCGAGTCGGCCTTGATCGGGGAGGCACCGGCTCGCTTCTCGATCCTCTTCGCCTTTCCGGCACGCACGATCGCGGGCGACGGTGCCGCGGTAATGAGGCAGTTGCAAGGCGCAGGTGCCTTCGACGCACGCCCGGTAGCGGCGGAACACGCGGACCTCCCGTTTGTTGGGGGATGGTTCATCTACCTCGGATACGAACTCGCCTGGACGCTCGAACCGGCGCTCGGGACCTGCAAGCCGGATCCCTGGCTCCCGCGCGCGCTGGCCACGGAATTTCCCGCTGCCCTGGTGATCGATCACCGGGAGGAGCGGACCTATTTCGTCGATGAATCGGGTGACCCGGGCCACTGGAAACAGGTCTGCGATGATCTTCAGCAGGCCGGCGCCTGGCACCCCGGGGCCTGGCCCGTGCTCGCGGTCGAAGAGGAACCGGCGGAGGACTACCTGCAGGCAGTACGACGCGCACTGCGTTATATCCGGGATGGCGATTGCTTTCAGGCCAATCTCTCGCGCGAATGGCGGGTCCGGAGCTCGGAGTCGCTGGATTCCGCAGACCTGTACCGGCGTCTGCGGGAGGCCAACCCGGCACCGTTTGCCGCCTGGCTCAGGCTGCCCGGCGCGGATGTCGTCAGTTCATCGCCCGAGCGGCTGGTCAGCGTGCGCGCAGGCGTTGCGGAGACGCGGCCGATCGCGGGCACCCGCCGGCGCGATGCGGACAGCGTGAAGGACCAGGCCCTCTGGAACGAACTGAAGATCAATGCAAAGGAAAAGGCCGAGCACGTGATGCTGGTCGATCTCGAGCGGAATGATCTCGGCCGCGTCGCGCAGACCGGCACGGTGCGGGTCGCCGATTTCATGACGATCGAGAGCTACCGCCGCGTGCACCACATCGTGTCCTCGGTGCAGGCCCGGCTGCGCCCGGGCACGACCCCTGCAGACCTCATTCGCGCGACCTTTCCCGGCGGGACGATCACCGGCTGCCCCAAGATCCGCAGCATGCAGATCATCCAGGAACTGGAACAGGGCGCCCCGCGCGGTGCCTACACCGGCTCCTGCGGCTATGTCAGCCGGCACGGGGTCATGGACACGAACATCCTGATCCGCACGCTGGTCACCCGTGGACCGGAGATCCGGTTCCGCACCGGTGCGGGTATCGTCGCGGATTCCGATCCTGCGGCCGAACTTCAGGAGACGCGACACAAGGCCCACGGGCTGCTGGATGCGCTGCGGCCATGACGATTCTGGTCAATGGCGAACCGGGCGCGACGGTTGAGGCAGCCGACCGTGGCCTGCAGTTCGGGGACGGCGTCTTCGAGACAGTGCGGATGCAGGGGGGGCGGCCCGCAATGTGGAGGCGTCACTGGTTCCGGCTGTGCCGCGGTCTCGAACTGCTCGGCATCCCGCCGCCGTCCGAGCGCGCCTGCCTGGAGGAATTGTCCCGGGTCTCCATCGACGTGCCGTCGATGGCCAAGCTGATGGTCACCCGCGGGCCGGGTCCGCGCGGTTACGCTGCGCCGGCACGCCCACGGCCCACGCGAATCGTGATGGGCGGGGAACCTGTGGACATTCCGGACGCCCGAGCGATACTGCGCCTGGGCGTGTGCACGACGCGGACTGCGCGCAGTCCGGCTCCGGGCTGCAAGCACCTGAACCGGCTCGAGAACGTGCTGGCACGCCGGGAATGGTTCGCAGACTGGGACGAGGGACTGATGCTGGACGCGGGAGGTCGGGTACGTTGTGCGACACAGAGCAACGTTTTCATTCTTGAGCAGGGTGCATTGCTGACCCCGGGACTGAGTGTCCATGGTGTGCCCGGCACTCGGCGCGGCTGGCTGCTCGATAACGCCAGGACCGTGGGCCTGACCGTGCGCGAGGCGAGTCTCACCCTGCCGCGGGTGCGCCGTGCAGACGCCGTGTTCCTCACCAGCGCGCGCCTGGGGTTGCGTCGCGCCGCGCTGGCCGAGCAGGACGCCGCGGCCGAAGACCGTGCGCTCGGCTCGGAACTGCTCGATCGCATCCATGAGCTCGGAGAACAGATGAATGCGCTGGATTAGTCTTTCCCTTCTGCTCCTGTCAATCGCGGTCGCCGTCGCCGGGACCCATCTGGCCAGCCTTTACCAGAAGGAGCTGCTGCAGCCGCTGGCGCTGGAAGAGGACCAGCTTTTCGTGGTGCGGCCGGGACAGGGCTTCCGACAGATCATCGGCGAGATGCAGGATCGCGGCTGGGTCGGGCACCCGTGGCTGGTGGAGGCGCACGCCCGCTATCATGATATTTCCGGCCGGTTGCAGGCGGGCGAATACCGGGTGCCCGCGGACATCACGACGGCCGAACTGCTGGACAAAATCGCGCGGGGGGCCGTGGTGCGGCACCAGGTGACCATTCCCGAAGGCTGGACCGCGCAACAGTTTTTTGATGCGGTGCAGGCGCACGAGGCCCTGCGGGCAATGGCGGAACCCGTTGATCCCGAGCAGCTAATGGCGATGCTGGGACGCCCGGAAATGCATCCGGAGGGCTGGTTCCTGCCGGACACCTACATCTTCTCGCGGGACACGCCCGCCGAGCGGATCATCAGGATGGCTCACGAGGCGATGGAACGCGCGCTTGAGCGCGCGTGGGAGGACCGGGCCGGAGAACATCCGCTGGAGTCCCCGTACGAACTCCTGATTCTGGCCTCGATCGTGGAGAAGGAAACCGGGCAGGCTGCGGAACGCGATCTGGTGGCCGGGGTCTTCGTGAATCGATTGCGGCGCGGGATGCGATTGCAGACCGATCCGACCCTGCTGTACCCGCTCGGGCCGGACGTGACGCGGCTGACGCGCGCGGAACTGCAGCGGGATCACCCCTACAATACGTACACACGGGACGGCCTGCCGCCGACGCCGATTGCACTGCCGGGACAGGCCTCGATCATCGCTGCCGCCCGGCCGGCCGAGACCGACGCGCTGTTCTTCGTGTCGCGCAAGGACGGAACCCACCAATTTTCCCGCACCTATGCGGAGCATCGGGCGGCAGTGATCAAGTATCAGCTGAACGGCGACGCCAGCCGCTATGGGAGGCGTTGATATGGCGGCCGGGGCTCGCGGTCGATTCATCACCTTCGAGGGCATCGAGGGGGCTGGCAAGTCGACCCAGCTCGAGCGGCTGCTGCGCCGTTTCGGGGGGCGTGGACCGGAAGTGGTGGTCACGCGGGAGCCGGGGGGAACGGCGCTCGGCGAGAGGTTGCGCGGGCTACTCCTCGACCCGTCGATCGGAACCATGGCCGCGGAGACCGAGTTGCTGCTGATCTTTGCCGCGCGTGCGGAACACCTGCGCCGCTGCATCGAGCCCGCGCTCGCCCGCGGCGCTTGGGTCTTCTGTGACCGTTTCACCGACGCCAGCTTCGCCTATCAGGGCGCCGGGCGCGGACTGGGTCCGAACAAAGTCGAGGTGCTGGAGAACTGGCTTCAGGGCGATCTGCGGCCGGATCTTGTGCTCGTGTTCGACGTTCCGGCGCGACTGGGGCTCGAACGGGCCCTCACCCGGGGCAAGCGCGACCGGATGGAGACCGAGGATGTCGCTTTCTTCGAACGAGCGCGCGCGGCCTACCTCGAGCGGGCGCGCGGTCAGCCACATCGCTACCGCGTGCTGGATGGTTCACTCGATGAGGACAGCGTTGCAGCGGCCGTCGATGCCGCCTGGACCAACTGGCTTGACGAAACGGACCGTGGCGCGGTTCCGGGGAACGACGTGTGAACGGTGGCGCCCAGGCCGCATTTCCACCCTGGCTCGAGGGTCATCTCGGCCAGCTGATCCGGCTGGTCGGGTCGGGACAGACACCATCAGGCCTGCTTGTGACAGGCCCCAAGGGTGTGGGCAAGGGGGCGCTCATCCGGGCCTTTTTGCAGCGCATGGCTTGTACGGAGGCCGCAGAAGGGTTGCTGGGCTGCGGACGGTGCAATGGCTGTCGCAGCTTTTTGGGTGACACGCATCCGGAGATACTCGAGGTCGCGCCAGATACACCGGGGAAGGAGATTCTGGTGGACAGCATTCGATCGGTGATCGAGTTCCTGTCGCTCAGCCACAGCGGCCCTGTGCGTAGTGTCTTCATCGAACCGGCAGAAGCGATGAACGTGAACGCAGCCAACGCGCTGCTCAAGACGCTGGAGGAGCCACCCGGCGGCGCGATGATCCTTCTTGCTGCCGCGCAGCCGGCGCGGCTTCCGGCCACCATCCGCAGCCGCTGTCGGCTCCTGCGCGTCCCGGTACCACAGCGTGCGTTGGTGCGGAACTGGCTCACTCCATTCGAGCAGGATGAACTCGGCGCGGATGCGGCCCTGGCCGCGTGCCTGGACCGGCCGCTGGAGGCCAGGGCGCTGCTTGACGACGAAGCTGCACAGGCGGCCTGGCGTTCGGATCGGACCGCGCTCGAGTCGCTGCTGCACAGCCAATCGCCGTTCCCGGTGGTCCAGCGTTTTCTTGAATGTGACCTCACTTCACTGCTTCCGCGCCTGCAACGCCTGCTTGTATCCGTCCAGCACTATCTGATTCAGGGTGAGATGGATGCCTTTGCCCGGCTGTTCGGGTCCGACCTGCTGGGACCCTTCGCGGCGACGCTGGGCATGCGCGAGACGGCGGCGGTGTATCAGGATTCGTTGCAATGGCAGCGTGAACTGCAGGCTCCGTTGAACCCCAACCTTCGCTGTGAGGACATTGTTCTGCGATTCTGGCGTCGTTCCGAACCCGCCTGATCGGGCGGATATCCGGCCGCACTGGCATTGCAGCGAGGAAAACGGCGATAATCGGCGGTCACGGTGGTGGCGGAAAGGTCCCGTAAGGACCGCGGTGCCAGACTGGCTGCGTCATCACTGCGGACAACGCATCATGCATGTTCAAGCCGTCCGGCACGGCAAGGTTGTGAGGAGACGATGACGGCACCTGCGAGGGGGCGCATTCTGACGCTGGCGATCCGGGAGAAATCCGCCCTGTTCGCGGCCTACATGCCCTTCCTGACCAACGGTGGTCTGTTCATTCCCACCGACAAGCCGTTCCGTCTCGGCGACGAGGTCTTTGTGCTGCTCTCGCTGCTCGACGAGGCCGAGCGCATCCCGGTTCCGTGTCAGGTGGTCTGGGTCACGCCGGCCCGTGCCCAGGGCAACCGAACCCGTGGCATCGGCGTCCAGTTCAGCCCCAATGACAAGGGTGCGACCCGTCGGCTGATCGAAAACCACCTTGGGGGCATGCTGCAGTCCCCGGGACGCACGCACACGCTCTGATTCCTCCAGCCGGCCGTTGCCAGCCACCGGCACCCGCCCGGATCGTCATTCCCGCAGGCCCTCCGCGACCGC
>PWRV01000195.1 GCA_003563455.1 Thioalkalivibrio sp. | reverse complement strand
CGCCGGCGGCAGCGTACGCACCGCGTCGAACCAGGGCCTGAGCTGCTCGCGCTGCAGGCAGTCGCTCTTCGCCTTGGGTGACGGAACCTTGCGCCGCACATCCTTCGACAGCAGCGCGGCGGCGTCGACCATGCCCGCGAACTCCGGCCGGTCCGCGGCCCAGCGCAGGCATGCGCGCAACATGCGGAAAGCGAGAGCCACCACCGTGGGCCGCTTCCTGGTCTCCTTTTCGAGCCAGCTGACGAGGCGATCAGCGGTGAGATCCTGGAGCGGCTCGTCCCGCAACGGCCACAGCGGCCCGGCGATCGTGGTGCGGGCGCCTGCGCGCTTCCGCGGAAGACCGGGAGCTCGCATCATCACATCGTGCTGGTGCCGGTGGCCCTCGCTCCAATCGGCTTCCATAGTGGCAACGTAGGAAGCCCAGACCTTGCCCAGCGTAACGACGCCGCGGGCCGCGCGTTCCCGTTCGGTCCGCTCGTTCGCGAGGCGTTCTCGACGCTCCTGCAACGGATTGACGCCTGAATCGACCAAGGCGCTAAGACGGCGTGCCTCTTCGCGCGCCCCGCGCTGGATCTCGCGCCGCTCCGCGCCCGCGCCGGACCAGACGCTTTCCAGAGGCCATGCTTCCCGCCGCCCGATCACGACACGAACGGCACGCCCGTTCATCTTGCGCTGGAAGACATAGGAAACGTTCGCACCCTGGCCCTGGGCCCTGAGTGCAAGGCCCGGAGTGGCCTCGTCCCACAACCAGGCCTCGCGCTTACCGGGTGGGCAGGCGAACGACGCGACACGGTTGGCGGTGAATCGAACGCGGGAGGTATCCTTTCGCACACTCATGGCAGTCCATGCCTCGCTTGCTGTGGTGGGAGCCGGGGTTCTCGTTCGCGGGTTCCTAGGAACCGCTCAGGAACCCGCGAACGACAATTTAGGCCCATTATCGCCCGTTGATTGCGGACGCGCAAACCATATAAGCGGCTGTATCAGCAGGGAATTGTTAACGCAAAGCAATGCGCCTCACCACCCATCTCGCGAGACTCATAATCTTTTGGTTGCAGGTTCGAGTCCTGCCGGGCCCACCACTCCCTTCGGTCGCGCTGGACCTCGGCGGACTATCCCAGTCGCGCGCCTGCCGGCGCACGCCGTTCCGGCCTCGCGAAGCCATGCTTCGCGCCGCTTCGCGACCGGCCTGAAGGATCTCGAGAACAGACCAGGATCGCTCCCCGAGCTCCGGTATATCGGACGATCCGCGCCGGGGCAGTTGTCGGTAAAGGTTCGTTCGTGGGTGGCGTGTGGGCGGCGGCTCAGGGGTCAACTACGGTCTCCTTCGCCGCCGGATAATGCAGCGCACCCGGATCGTCCAGGTCGGTCACAACGGCTGTCGCTGATAGCGGGATCGTGACGACCGATGCCCCTCATCCGCACAAGCGCGTCTTAAAGACGGTAAGCGACCATGGACCGCTTATCAGGGTGACCGGCCTACTTGGTCAACGAGTCCATCAACTTCTCCTTGTCGACCGATTCGACAGCCTGCTGCTTGTCGACCGACTCGTAGCCCTTCTTCACGTCCCGCTCCATGATCGCGTCAGTCGCCTTTTGACTGTCAACCGAGTCCATGGCCTTGTCCTGGTCGACAGCTTCTTTGATCTGGCCTACGTCAAACGCCAGGACGGTGCTCGAGCCTACTAACAAAAGCAGAAACAAGGATGTGCGCATGGCAAATCTCCTCTGATCAAGGTTTTCAACGCGTAACATAAGCCTAACATCCAGCGGGTAGGCATCTACGCAATATAAAGCATCCTCTGGATGCTCGCGGGCCGCCCGGCAGGCAACCCTTCCAAGCACAGGCCCTGAAAGACCCGGATTACTTTTTCATCGCACCCATTACAGCACCGGCAATACCGGTCAGTGCGCCGCCGCCCACAAGACCGCCGCCGACGTTACCGACGATGGATGCCAGACCGAGACCCGATGCATCACCGCCGAGCATGGATGCGATTGGGCCGGCAAGTGCTGCTGCACCACCAAGACCGCCAACGCCGCCAGCAAGCAGCTTCGGCAACATGCTCATCGCTGCGTTTTTGAACATGCTGCCTACAACACCGCCGCCTACAACTCCAGAAATCACCTGAATAACGATTGAAACAAGAGCTTCCATAATCCGTCTCCGTGACTCAAATTGGCCAGGTGTCGTTGCGGTGGACGGGTCCCCTTTCAAAGGGGGCTGGGCAGACGGCACCGAGCGGTAGGCTAAAGAATGCGTCCCGGCCGGAACAGTCCAAAAAGTGCACGGTTGACGGCCGGGACCACAGCGGCCGGCGCTGTGTTTTTCACGATATCGAATGGATCACCCTACTCCCGTTGGATCGCCATTTTCCCGGGTGGCCCATCAGGGAAGCGCTGAATAAAGCCATTCTCACGGAAGCTGCGGGATACCCATCCTGCTCAGCCAGTCGGCCCCCTCCAGCAAAGTGGCTGTCCCGTAGTTTTTGGGAACTTACAAGGTGTACTGAAGTTTGTTGAAGCCATCCCTCGAATGAGGTTACACTTTCAAGTGTAACCATGTCGGGGCGGCGATGGCGATGGAAGCAACCACCAAGGATCTTCGGCTGCATACACGCGAACTCCTGGCCGCGACCGATCGGGGCGAGGAGGGCGTGATCAGTTATCGTGGGCGGGTACGGGCGCGCCTGGTGCCCTGCAACGAACACGAGCGCCGAACGTCTCGCCTGGAAGAGCGCAACCCCCTGTTCGGTCTCTGGCGCGGCCGGGATCAGCAAACGGTCGATGAGCAGGTGCGATCACTCCGGAAGGGTCGCTACGCGCCCTGATGCTGGTCGACACCGACATTCTGATCTGGAACTTGCGCGGGCACGAGGGCGCGGCCGACCTGCTGGACGGCGCAGGGGGGTTCCACATCTCCGCAGTGACCTACATGGAGCTCGTTCAGGGCATGCGCGACAAGGCTGAGTTCAGGCTCCTGCGCCGCTCCTTGCACCAATGGGACGCGCACTTGGTGCACATCAGCGAGGAGGTGTCTTCGCGTGCGACGTTCCTGGTCGAGGAATATGCCTTAAGCCACAACATGCAACTTGCCGGCGCCCTGATCGCGGCGACGGCGCTGCACCTGGGGGATCGTCTCGTCACCGCCAACGATCGCCACTACCGGCATATCGAAGGTCTGGAGATCCAGCTCTTTCGGGCTTGATCCGGCTCGTCTCCGCCTTCAGGCGAGAAAACAGGATTTCCCCGGATCGAGATGATGCTGCACCTGCTCCTGGCGCACCGGGGTGACCCGGGTGTCGGCATCGATGGCCCGGGCCTCACCGGCTGCAAACAGCGCGAGCGCCTGGCGCGGGTAATCGAGGACCTGATTATCGTAGTTCAGGCTGCCGGCAGAGGGTGACTGATGGCAGCGACGCCCTCGAGCCACGGTTTTGCCGTCAAAAACGGGCCTCTAAGCGCTTCCGGGCGCCGAAATCCGAGTGATTTGAACGAATAATCAGGCGCTTACCCTGGTCCGACCCCGGAAGCCGGCATATCCTTTCCACGGCAGCCGCATCCTTCGGCCCGCGGACCTCCTTGCGCAGGCCTGACCCACAACCACGTTCGTGGAGGATGGCAGAGGGGGTGGTGGGGTCAACCGGAGGGAGCGTCCAAGTAAGTAACTCGGATGTGTCGACAATAAACCCCGCGCAGGCCAAATGGGCGAGATCGACGTCGAATTCTGGCACCATGTGCCGACGCAGATGCTGGCCTGAGGGCAGAAGAACGGCGGTGTCCTCGAGGGCCATGGATTGGCTCTCGTCATGCAGAAGGCCCAGGCACGGGCAGATCAAGGTGAAGACATCATGGGCGACCACGATTCCGGCAAACCCAGGCCCAAGGACATGCAGGCCATCCTGGATGAGCTGAAGCAGATGCTCGGCCGAGGCGCCTTCGACAGCGAAGAGGCCGTGCAGCAGGCCGTGAACGCGCACATGAACGCCGCGAACCAGCGCCCGCTGGACGACTTCCATGGTCTCTCCAGCGCACAGTTGCACCGCGTTCTCTACACGCCTTTCGATGCCCCGGAGCTGCTGACCCTGTGCGAGGGCATCAGCGAACGCCCGGTCGCGATGGTCACCGCGCTGTTCGAAGTCATTGCCGAGGAGGCCAAAGGCGCCGGCATCAAGCTGACTCCCAAGGGCAATCTGCCCCGCAGCGTGGTAGCCATCGCCGGGGCCGCGATCCAGGCGCAGGGCCTGAAGCCGGAAGCGTACATCGGCCGCGTGCGCAACGAAGAAGACTTCGAGGCGCTCCATGTCACGCGGCTGATCGCCGAACTCGGGCGCTTCACGCGCAAGAACCGCGGCAGGCTGCTGCTGGTCAAGGCCACTCAACGGCGTCTGGACCGCGGCGACTGGAGCGGGATCTACCGGGACCTGCTGCAGACCTATTGCCACGGCTTCAACTGGGCGTACCGGGACGGCTACCCGGAGGCGCCCATCATCCAGCAGGGCTGCTTCTTCTCTCTCTACCTGCTGGCTCGGCACGGGGCGACGTGGCAGCCGGCCTCGTTCTACGCGGATGCCTTCCTGCGCGCCTTTCCAATGGCGCTGGCCGAGTTTCCGCAGGAGCGCAGTACGCGTGTGGAACCCGAGGAGGATTTCCGAAGGGTCTGGGAACTGCGAACGGTGTTCCGCTTCGCCGAGTACTTCGGCCTCGTCGAACTGCGGCCCGACCCCGATCCGCCGGCCACATTGGCGCCCTATCTGGCGTCCTGGCAGGTGCGCAAGGCCCCGCTACTCGATCAGTCCGTGCGGTGGAAGGTCTTGCCAGCGGGCAATTGACCGGTGCAAGGATCGTCTGGTCGACCAGGCCCCGAACGTTGGGGCCTACTGCGGATCCCGGCTCTCCGCTTCGTTCCGGCCGGGCTGACGGCGGCGGGGCTTCGGAGCAGCAGGGTGAGTGTCCCGGGACGGCACTGGGACGGCATGGGGGGGGGAGACTACCCCCCAACCACATCCTCCACACGGTCCGCGCTCAGCACCTGCTCGGACCAGCGTAGCAGCGTCTCGGCATCGGCCGATTCCACCCGCGAACGCACCGATTCCGGCACTGGCCCGAACTTCAGTGTGAGCTGGCGTAGCAGGACGCGGGCTTCGCCCTGTCCAATGCCTTCCTCGCGTCCCTCTACGCGTCCCTCTACGCGTCCCTCTACCCGGCCCTCTTCCCGGCCCTCTACCCGGCCTTTCTCCATGAACCGTTCCGCAAACCGTGTCATCTCTGCCACCTCCTCAGGATACCGCTGGCGATAGACGAGGCGTTCATTCTCGTCCAGCGCCGCGTAGATGTCGATGAAATCCAGGTACTTGAGCCGGCGCTCCGGATCGGGCTCCAGCGTGGTCAGGCCGCGCATCG
>PWRV01000250.1 GCA_003563455.1 Thioalkalivibrio sp. | reverse complement strand
TTGGTCCGACCCCGGGGTTGTCGGAGTTGCAAGGGGTCCGAAACGCCCGTTGCCGGCTGGCGTTTCTTGACGAGGAAAATCGGGGCTGAAAAATGGGGTGTTAGCAAAAGTCGAGGTAAAAGCGACGCGGGTTGTCCGGTCGCTCGGGTTTCAAACGGGTTTCGGCCGCCCGGAGTGCGGCCATTGCAGCCCGGAACCGGGTCACAGACCGCAACAGGGTGTTGTTCCGGGATAAGTGGAGTTTATTGAGATTCAGAATATGCTAATAGACTGGGGTCACGCCCGCCGCCGTCGGTACGGACCGACAGGCGGGGTGTTTGGTGGTATGCTTGTCGGATCTGTGGTAACTACCCCGCGGAATGAAGCGACCCCCGCTCCTGCGCCAGCCCATGCGCGGCTGCGCTCGCCGCCGATTCGATCCAGGCGGCAACACGCCACGCGCCGCGCCTGCGCCAGCGATCTGGCCATTAATCAGGCTTATGGAAAGTCAAGTAACTTTAATTTGATTCGAAAATCGGAATCGAACAGACTCGGCGAATTTCCCGTATAACAAGAAGGAGGCTCGGACCCGTGATCACAAGTAACCCCTTTGCCGAACTTGCGGCGGTCATTCCGCCGGGCGTCATGCAGGCCTATGTCGTGCTGATGGTCATTCTGGTGGCCGCCGGCGTCATTCTGGATATGCTGCACAAGAACAACGCCAAATACTTCTTCGAGAACTCCAAGCGCGCGAAGGAGAACGCGAAGCGCACCGTAAGCGGCTCCGAAAAAGTCGCGCTCGCGGCCAAGACCATCGGCAAGGAAGTCCTGACGTCGGGCGAGTTTGCGAACCCGAAGCGCCAGATGGCCCACCTCCTCACGATGTACGGGTTCATCCTTTTCGTCGTCACCTCGGCGATCCTGATCTTCGGCTACGCCACGCCGGCGGCGACCGCCCCCGCCATCGTTCCCCTTCTCTGGCATCTTGGCGCGCTGATGCTGGCCGCCGGAGGCTACTGGTTCTGGTTCGGCATCCGGGTTGACCTCACCTCCGAGGGCAAGCCCTGGTACAAGGTCGGACGTGCGGATCTGTTCATCCTCTCCCTGCTCGGGATGGCCACCTTCGGTCTGCTGTGGTCGCTGACTCTGGCTGCCGGCGCCATCAGCTGGCTCTTCTTCGTCCTGTTCATCGCGGCCACCACCATCCTGTTCGGCAGCGTCTACTGGTCCAAGTTTGCGCACATGTTCTTCAAGCCCGCCGCGGCCTACCAGAAGCGCCTGACCCGGGCCGACGGATCGGCGGAAAACATGCCGACCATAAGCCGCGACGATCCGGAACAGCAGAAGCGACACTCAATGGAATTGCTGCGGGACGCCCCGATGGACATGGGCCTCGGCATTCAGCGCGAAGCGCCGCAGCACTACTGAGGCTCTCACCTGATGAGTCTCTCACCTGAACAACTGTATTGATCGAGGATTGTCATGCCAACTTTCGTATACATGACCCGTTGCGATGGCTGTGGATACTGCGTGGATATCTGCCCGTCAGACATCATGCACATCGACCCGACCATGCGTCGCGCCTACAACATCGAGCCCAACATGTGCTGGGAGTGCTACTCCTGCGTGAAGGCCTGCCCCCACGACGCAATTGACGTTCGCGGGTACGCAGACTTCGCACCGCTGGGGCACAGCGTCCGGGTGAAACGGGACGAAGAACGCGGAACCATCGCCTGGAAGGTCAAGTTCCGGGACGGCCGCGAAAAGGACTTCCTCTCGCCGATCACCACCAAGCCCTGGGGCAAGCACATTCCCAAACTCTCGGATGTTTCCGGGCCGGATAAGGACATGCGGGACAGCCAGTTGCTGTTCAACGAGCCGAAGTACATCCGCATGGACGAAGGCGGTCTGCACACGCTGGAATCCGCCGGCCTCAAGCTGAAAGAAGGGGTTTACTACTGATGGGATACCAGACTGTCGTCGAAGACAACATCGACATCCTCGTCGTTGGCGCTGGACTGGGCGGCACAGGCGCCGCCTTTGAAGCCCGGTACTGGGGTCAGGACAAGAACATCGTGATCGCCGAAAAGGCGAACATCGACCGCTCCGGCGCCGTGGCCCAGGGCCTGTACGCGATCAACTGCTACATGGGCACCCGCTGGGGCGAAAACAACCCGGAGGACCACGTCCGCTACGCCCGCATCGACCTGATGGGGATGGTGCGCGAGGACCTGCTGTTCGACATGGCCCGCCACGTCGACTCGGCGGTGCACCAGTTCGAGGAGTGGGGCCTGCCGCTGATGCGCGACCCGAAGACGGGCGCGTATCAGCGTGAAGGACGTTGGCAGATCATGATCCACGGCGAGTCCTACAAGCCGATCGTGGCAGAGGCCGCCAAGAAGTCCGCCGACAAGATCTTCAACCGGATCTGCGTCACGCACCTGCTGATGGACGAGTCCAAGGAAAACCGGGTGGCCGGCGCCGTCGGTTTCAACGTGCGGACCGGGAACTACCATGTGTTCAAGTCGAAGTCGGTCATCGTGGCCGCCGGCGGCGCGTCCATGATCTTCAAGCCGCGTTCGGTCGGCGAAGGTGCCGGCCGCGTGTGGTACGCGCCCTGGTCCTCCGGCTCCGCCTACGGTCTGCTGATCCAGGCCGGCGCGAAGATGACCCAGATGGAAAACCGGATCGTGCTGGCCCGCTTCAAGGACGGCTACGGGCCCGTGGGGGCATACTTCCTCCACCTCAAGACCTACACGCAGAACGGTCTGGGCGAAGAGTACGAATCCAAGTGGTTCCCCGAGCTGCAGAAGATGGTCGGCAAGGAATACCTGGACGTGGAGGCCTCGCACCGGACCCACCGTCCGATTCCGACCTGCCTGCGTAACCACGCCTTCATCAACGAGGTGAACGCTGGCCGTGGTCCGATCCACATGGTGACCATGGAGGCCTTCCAGGACCCGCACCTTGAAGAAGTGGGCTGGGAAAACTTCCTCGGGATGACCGTGGGTCAGGCCGTGCTCTGGGCCGCCACCGACGTGGATCCGAAGAACGAGAACCCCGAGCTGACCACCTCCGAACCCTACGTGATGGGGTCGCATGCCACCGGTTGCGGTGCGTGGTGTTCCGGTCCGGAAGACGTTTCGCCGGACGAGTACTTCTGGGGCTACAACCGCATGACGACCGTGGAAGGGCTGTTCGGCGCCGGTGATGCGGTGGGCGGTACGCCGCATGCGTTCTCCTCCGGTTCCTTTACCGAGGGGCGGCTGGCGGCCAAGGCGGCGTGCAAGTACATTGACGACGGCAAGGCGCAGGGCATCCGGGTTTCCGACGAGCAGATCGAACGCCGCAAGGCCGAGATCTACAAGCCGATGGAGCACTACAAGATCTACAGCAACGAGGTGGTTGCCGGAACGGTCAACCCCAGCATGATCAACCCGAGGCAGGGTCTCGACCGCCTGCAGAAGCTGATGGACGAGTACTGCGGCGGCGTGACGGTCAGTTACATGACCAACGAGAAGTTGCTGAACATCGGCATGAAGAAGATGAGGATCCTGTCGGAGGACCTCGAGAAGCTGGGTGCCGCGGATATCCACGAGCTGCTGCGGGCCTGGGAGCTCAAGCATCGGGTCCTGACATCCGAGGCCGTGTTCCATCATACCCTGTTCCGCAAGGAGACCCGCTGGCCGGGGTACTACTACCGCGGTGACGCCATGAAGCTCGACGATGAGAACTGGCATGTCCTCACGGTGTCGCGCCGCGACCCCGATACGGGCGAGTACACGATGGAAAAGGCACCCTGCTACCACCTGGTTGAAGAAGCCAGCGAGTAACAGGCACCTGCGGCGGGGGCTTGTCGAGGCCCCGCCGCTATTTTTTTGGGCCGGATCGTTCAGCGGGCACCGGCGGTGGTCCGTTTTTCATTCGCCAAGTCCGGGAAATTGGATATGAATAGCGCAACCGACGCTCCCGAAAGCACGGGAACGGTCAAGAACATCACGGAACACTCCGACGAAGAGATCACGGCAATCGCCCATCCCATGTGGGACGATCTCATCAAGGCGTCGAACGAGGGTGATTACGGGCGATTCACCCGCAAGTTCTCCTTCAATCTCGTTTTCGGTCTCAACGAGGTCGAGGTGGGCAATCAGTTCGCCAAGAGCGAACTGACCCGCAGCCTCAGCGAGGACTGGGATTTCCTCGGTCTCATTCGCCGGGGTGAACACGTCACGGTGCTCTACCGGGTCCGCAGCACCAAGCGGGAGGGAGAGTGGCTGGGCCGAATGGTTCTCGGCTATGAGAAGGGAGAGCCTCGGATTTTTGGCGCGTCCATTTTCTGATGACGGTGCGGGCAATGACGAAGGATGTGATCCAGGAAAACAAATACGTCGAATTGACGTACCAGGGGGTTGACCGCAAGTCGGGCGAAGTTTTGACCGCGGTCGAGTATCCCCTTGGTTACGTGCATGGCGTCAACGAGATCCTGTCGCCGAGCGTGATGGCCGAACTGGCGGGCCACTCCGAGGGGGACACGATTGATGTGCCGATCGACTGCAACGCGCTCTACGGGCCGCGCGACGAGACGCTGGTGATCACCGACAAGATCGAAAACGTTCCTGAGGAGTATCGGGAAGTCGGGACAGCGATCCTGATGGAAAACGACCGTGGCGAAACCAAGAGCTTTCTTGTCACCCGGGTCGACGAGCGGACCGTGACGATCGACGGCAACAACCCGTTGTGTGGGCGGGAGGTGATCTTCAAACTCGACATCCGCACGGTTCGTGATGCGACGGAAGAGGAGATCGAACACGGTGGGAAGCCGGAGCCGGGACCGGATATCGACGGTGGTCGCACGGTGCCAATCTGAGGCGCCTGTGCATTGCTCTGGTAGAGGGTTCGTGTTCCGGTGCGGCGGTTCCCAGAGGTTTGCGGCGCCTGCGGAACAGCGAATCCTGCAATCACGTGGAACGTAACCATCCTGACCACAGGAATGGTCTAAGGTGTTGGGGAAACGCTGAGCAACCCGTCATCGCGAGGAACGCAGCGACGCGGCGATCCATAGAGGGTGCCGATCTGACAGGCTCTACCCGGATTGCCACGCTGCGGTTGTAATGACGAAGCCTTATTATCCAGCGTTTTATTAATGGGTTGGGGGACAGACGGCGGTGTCGAGACGTCCCCTGTTTGGATGTGAGAGGAGGTGAATGATGAGCGAACCAAAGAAGGAACGGCCCGCGGTACCCGAGGGTAAAGCGCGCTATCTGAAGACCCGGCAGATGTCGGCGAACGAGAAGGGCTACGTCGGCTACGACACGATCTGGGAATCGTTCCAGAAAGAAGCGGAATACAAGAAGCCGAAGACTCCCTAAGCCCGCTGGCCGCGCGGCGTTGCACGATGGCGCGGCCGACTTGATTCGTGGAGAGGGCTGATGTGCCG
>PWRV01000256.1 GCA_003563455.1 Thioalkalivibrio sp. | reverse complement strand
CACCTCGATGGTGGCCGCGTGCTGGGGGCCAGGCTGCTGATCGCCGCGGATGGCGCCGAATCCGCGCTGCGGGCGCGCGCCGGCATCACGGTGCGCCGCAACCCCTACCACATGAGCGGTGTGGTCGCGACGGTCGCCACCCGTTTCCCGCACCAGGATACGGCCTGGCAGCGGTTCAACGGCGAGGAGATCCTCGCGTTCCTGCCGCTGGCAGACGGCCGCTGCTCCATTGTCTGGTCGCTGCCCGAGTTCGAGGCCGAGCGCGTGCTGTCGCTGGATGACAACGCCTTCGCGGAGTCCCTCCGGGGTGCCATCGGGGGGCGGCTGGGCGATATGCTGTCGGTGTCGCCCCGGGCGGCCTGGCCGCTTGTCGGGCGCCACGCCGATGACTACGTCAGTGGCCGGCTGGTGCTGGTCGGCGATGCCGCGCACACCATCCATCCGCTGGCGGGGCAGGGTCTGAACCTCGGGTTGGCAGACGTTCGAGCGCTGCTCGATGCGGTTTCCGCCGGCGCGGGCGCGGATCCCGCGCATGCCGGATCCCTGCAGGCCTACACGCGCAGCCGGCGTCCGGACAACGAGTTGATGCTGCGTTCGATGGAAGGGCTGCGCTGGCTGTTCGGCTCGTCCCAGCCACCGCTTGCCTGGGCGCGCGCGTTCGGGGTCTCGCAGGTGGATCGCCGTCGGGCGCTGAAGCGCTTCTTCGCGTTCCGGGCGCTGGGACAGGATTCGGAACGGGTCGGCTGACGGCGTGCGCGAACGCGGACGCACCGACGCGTCCGCGAAGGGCTGCCGGGCCCGATCCTTCGGTAGAGAATCCGCCCGCTTATTCACATGCCTGTCCGCTGCAGCCGGGGTTTCGAATAGCCCTTGCCGCAAGGCTCGTTCAGCATATTAGACAGAAATTATAAGTCCTGTGAATCAATAACTTGGGATTTTCGGCTAAAAATTGGCCAGTTTGTCTCCGGATAGCAGGCACAAGCCCTGCAGGCCGTTGACGACAAACAGTCCACAGACTTTTCCACAGCCTTTGTGGAAAAATGACAAGCTGGTTTCAGGGACAAGCACTTACCGATCAAAGCTGCGAAGAGCTGCAACCAATGCGGCGCAATTGCCAGTCTCCCGGCAAGCCCCAATGGTCGGCGCCGGATTTTACCTTCCCCGCGGCTTGGGCTAGACTCGGAATCCTGCCGGTGGAGGACGCGGTTCACCACCACATCGACCTGGAAGAGTGCCGTTCGCAGACGTGGACGGCCGCCGAAGGCGCAACGTCCGCCCGGAATCGCTCAGGCCACCCGGACCGGGACGATGATCAAGGCAGACTCTGGAGAGCGGCCGAGTACGGCCCACCGAAGGGGGCGTTGATCGCAACGCAAACTCTCAGGTTTCAGGACAGAGGGGCGGCCGGTGCAAGTGTGCGCTGGCCGCCTTTTTTTTTTGATCTGTACCACGGAGGTTCCGCATGACGCTGAAGACCACGCCCCTCCACGCCGCACACCAGCAGGCCGGCGCGCGTCTGGTCGATTTTGCCGGGTGGGAGATGCCCCTGCACTACGGATCCCAGATCGACGAGCACCGCGCGGTTCGCAGTGGTGCCGGCGTCTTCGATGTTTCGCACATGCAGGTCGTGGATGTGTCGGGCCGACAGGCGCAGGCCTTCCTCCGCCGGCTACTGGCGAATGACGTCGCGAAGCTCCGGACACCGGGGCGCGCGCTTTACAGCTGCATGCTCAACGCCGACGGCGGGGTGGTGGACGACCTGATCGTGTATTTCAGGGGCGACGCGGGTTACCGCATGGTGGTGAACGCGGCGACCGCGGAGCGCGACGTCGCCCACATGCGCGCCGTCGCGCAGGGGCTGGATTCGTCCGTTGAGACGCGCCCGGAACTCGCGCTGCTCGCAGTGCAGGGGCCCGAGGCGGTGGCCAAGGTCGCCCCGCTGCTACCCGCCGAGTTGAGCACGGCGGGCGAACTGCGCCCCTTCCACGCGGTCGGGGGCGAGAAGTGGATGGCTGCCCGGACCGGTTACACCGGCGAGGACGGCTTCGAAATCATGCTGCCGGCGGAACGGGCGCGGGGTTTCTGGGACGAACTGCTCCGGGCCGGGACGCGACCGATCGGTCTCGGTGCGCGCGACACGCTTCGGCTGGAGGCGGGCATGAACCTTTACGGCACCGACATGGACGAGTCCACCACGCCGCTGGTGTCGAATCTGGGCTGGACCGTGGCCTGGGAGCCCGCGGATCGCGACTTCATCGGACGCGCCGCGCTGGAGCGGCAGAGAGCCGAGGGCGTGCCCGCGCAACTGGTCGGACTGGTGCTGGAGGGCCGTGGCGTGCTGCGCGGCGGTACCCGAATCGAAACCCCGGCCGGTGACGGCACCGTGACCTCGGGGAGTTTCTCGCCGACACTCGGCATGTCCATCGCGCTGGCGCGAATCCCGGCGGCCTCGGACGAGTTGGAGCTGACCGCGCACCTGCGCGGGAGAACGATGCCCGTGCGCCGCGTGAAGCCGCCCTTCGTGCGCCACGGAAAGTCGCTGCTGGACTGATTCCTGACCTGCAGCGCCGCGGGGCATCTCCGCGCGAGCCTGAACACCGACTTCGACAACGATCTGCGTCAGAGGGAAGAACACATGAGCGAAACACCGCAGGACCTGAAGTACAGCGAGAGTCACGAATGGGTGCGGGTGGAGTCCGACGGCTCGTTGACCGTGGGGATTACCGGCCACGCCCAGGAACTGCTCGGCGATCTCGTTTTCGTGGAGACGCCGGAGCCCGGGAGCGCCGCCGGCGCCGGCGAGGCCTGCGCCACCGTCGAGTCGGTGAAGGCCGCCTCGGACGTGTATGCACCGGTCTCCGGTGAGATCGTGGCCGTCAACGAGAATCTGGCCGACGCCCCGGAGCTCGTGAACGAGTCCCCCTATGGCGACGGCTGGCTGTTCCGCATCGAGCCCTCCGACACCACGGAACTCGATGCACTGATGGACGCCGACGCGTATGCCGCGAAGGTGGCCAGCGAATCCTGAGTCTGGAAACGGGGCTGTCCACGGCGCGGGGCAAGATCGCCGCGCGCCCGGCCCTGGTCGCGTGCCCTCTCCCCGCTGGCGGGCAAGGGGCTTGCTGCGCGACGTTGATTGTTGAAACCAAGTCTTGAGAGGCAACCGATGCCGTTCATTCCGCACACCGAAGACGACATCCGCGACATGCTGCAGCAGATTGGCGCGGGATCCATCGAGGATCTGTTCGAGGAGATCCCGGACGAGCTGCGCGCACCGCCGCTCTCTGGCATCCCGGAAGGCCTGCCGGAGATGGACGTGACGCGCCTGATGCAGGAGCGCGCGTCGCGCGACGGGGCGCCGCTGAACTTCATCGGGGCCGGTGCCTACGAGCATCACATCCCGGCCGCGGTGTGGCAGATCGCGACGCGAGGCGAGTTCTACAGTGCCTACACCCCGTACCAGGCCGAGGCCTCGCAGGGTACGCTGCAGCTGATCTACGAATACCAGACCATGATCACCCGCCTGACCGGCATGGAGGTGTCCAACGCCTCCCTGTACGACGGCGCCTCTGCGCTCGCGGAGGCGGTATTGATGGCGGTGCGCATCAACCGCCGGTCGAAGAGCAACCGCATCCTGGTGCCCGGAGCCCTGCACCCCGCCTATCGCGCGGTCGTCCGCAGCATCGTGGGCAACCAGAACATCGAACTGGTCGAGCTCCCGTGGGACGACCGCCTCGGATCCATCGACCCGGGCGGCCTGGAGGCCTTCGACGGGCAGGACATCACCGGGATGGTGATCGCGCAGCCGAACTTCTTCGGGGTGCTCGAGGACGTGGACGCGCTGACGCGCTGGGCCGAGGCGCGCGGCGTGCCGGTAATCGCAGTGGTGAACCCGGTGTCGCTTGCGCTGCTGAAGCCGCCCGGCGACTGGGGCGAGCGTGGCGCCGACATCGCGGTGGGCGAAGGGCAGCCGCTGGGCGCTCCGCTCTCCGGCGGCGGACCGTATTTCGGGTTCATGACCACGCGCCGCGAGCACATCCGCCAGATGCCCGGCCGCATCGTCGGGCGCGCCGAGGACGCCGACGGGCGACCGGGTTTCGTGCTGACGCTGCAGGCCCGCGAACAGCACATCCGGCGCTCGAAGGCGACCTCCAACATCTGCACCAACCAGGGGCTGGTGGTGACCGCTGCGACCATCCACATGGCGCTGCTCGGGGATGCCGGGCTGAAGCGGGTCGCCGAGGCCTGCTGGCAGAACACGCACCAGCTCGCGGCACGCCTCTCGAGCGAGGGTATCCAGCCGCGTTTTGCGGGCGATCACTTCCACGAAATGGTCTTCGATTTCGGATCGGATGCGCAGGCACGCGTCGCGCGGATGTCGCGTCAGGGCGTGCTCGCGGGTCACCCGCTCGCGCCCGAGTATCCCGACCTGGCGAACTGCGTGCTGGCCTGTGCGACCGAGACCAAGACCGCACGCGATCTGGAGCGCTATGTCGAGGCGCTGGCCTGAGGCCGCGCCCGGTTTCCCGTCTGTTCCACACCCCACCCAAAGGAAAGTCGCGATGGCTGAAATCACGCTGAAGGGCAACCCCATCCACACCAACGGTGACCTGCCGGCCGCGGGATCGACCGCTCCGGACTTCAGGCTCACGACCAACGAGCTCAATGATGTCGGACTCGAGGACTTCGCGGGCAAGCGCAAGATCCTCTCGATCGTGCCCAGTCTGGATACGGGCGTCTGCGCGGAATCGACGAGGAAGTTCAACGAACTGGTCGCCCGTCACGACGATGTCGTCATGCTGGTGGTTTCGTCGGACCTGCCCTTCGCCCAGGCCCGCTTCTGCGGCGCCGAGGGCATCGACCGGCTGCACACGCTGTCGATGATGCGCTCGAAGAACTTTGCCAAGGACTACGGCGTGCTGGTGCAGGATGGCCCACTGGCCGGAGTCACTGCGCGCGCCGTCGTAGTGCTCGATGCCGGCAACAAGGTCCTCTACACGGAGCTGGTTCCGGAGATCGGGCAGGAGCCCGACTACGACGCGGCCTTTGCCGCGCTCGATTGAGTTCGTTCGGCACCGGCAGCTGCTGGCCCCCGGCACAACCCGCCGGGGGCCCCAACACGGGAGCAAGACATGACCCCAGATGACCACAGCCTGATCTTCGATCGTTCACGACCGGGCCGGTCCGCGACCGCGCAGGCACCGGCGTCGGCCGGCGATTCCGTCGGCATTCCGGATTCTCTTCGGCGTGGGGCCGACCCGGGGCTGCCCGCGGCATCGGAACTCGACGTGGTGCGGCACTACACCCGGCTGTCGCAGAAGAACTTCGCCATCGACACGCAGTTCTACCCGCTCGGGTCGTGCACGATGAAGTACAACCCGCGGGCCTGTAACAGCCTGGCTATGCTGCCCGGCTTCCTGAACCGGCACCCGCTGGCTCCGGCCGAACACAGTCAGGGCTT
>PWRV01000155.1 GCA_003563455.1 Thioalkalivibrio sp. | reverse complement strand
TTGGGGGATCGTCTAGCGGTAGGACTACGGACTCTGACTCCGTCAACCCAGGTTCGAATCCTGGTCCCCCAGCCATCCACGAAAGAGGCCCCTTCACGGGGCCTTTTTCGTGGATGATTGAGGCCTGCCAGGGTTCGAACCTGGAAGGTTCGAGCGCGGAGCGAAGCGGAGCCAACGTCCGCGCGGAGCGCGGGCGGCCCGAAGGGCGAGGCCGAAGGCCGAGTCATCCTGGTCCCCCAGCCATCCACGAAAGAGGCCCCTTCACGGGGCCTTTTTCGTGGATGATTGAAGCCTGCCAGCCCGCGTTCTTTGGGATGGGTTTCAAGAGCCAGTATAGTGTGGCCTCGTTTCCCGGTGCCCCGACCCGCCCGGTCCTCTCCCCGGGCCCGGTTCCGCCATCCGCCCGCTGTCCCCGGAACACGCCCATGCAGGATTTCGACCCCAGCGAATACGATCCCGAGACCGTCGCGGTGCGCGCCGGCTACCGGCGCACGGCGGAGAACGAGCATTCGGAGGCGATCTTTCCGACCTCGAGCTTCGTGTTCTCGAGCGCGGCTGAAGCCGCCGCCCGCTTCGGCGGCGACATCCCCGGCAACATCTATTCGCGCTTCACCAACCCCACGGTCAGGGCCTTCGAGGAGCGCCTGGCTGCGATGGAAGGCGCCGCGTCGTGTGTCGCCACCGCCTCCGGCATGTCGGCGATCCTCGCGACGATGATGGGCCTGCTGCGCAGCGGCGACCACGTCGTCTGCTCGCGCTCGGTATTCGGGACCACCACGGTGTTGCTGAACAACTACATGGCCCGCTTCGGGGTGCAGGTGAGCTACGTGCCGCTGTCCGACCTGTCGGCCTGGGCGGAGGCCACCCGTCCGGAGACGCGGCTGTATTTTTGCGAGACACCGTCGAACCCGCTGGGGGAACTGGTCGACATCGCGGCGCTGGCCGCGATCGCCCGTGAACGCGGCGTGCTGCTGGCGGTCGACAACTGCTTCTGCACACCCGCACTGCAACGTCCGCTGGATCTGGGTGCGGACCTGGTGATCCACTCCGCGACCAAGTTCCTCGACGGGCAGGGGCGTTGCCTCGGCGGTGCGGTGCTCGGCGATGCCGAACGGGTGGGCAAGGAGGTCTATGGCTTTCTTCGCAGCGCCGGGCCGACGCTTTCACCGTTCAACGCCTGGATTTTCCTGAAGGGACTCGAGACTTTGCACCTGCGCATGCGCGCACACAGCGACAACGCCCTCGCGCTTGCACGCTGGCTGCGCAAGCACCCTGCGGTTCAGGCGGTGCACTTTCCCGGCCTCGAGGAGCACCCGCAGCATGCACTCGCGGGGCGGCAGCAGAGCGGCTACGGCGGCGTGCTGAGTTTCGAGGTCGCCGGCGGCCGCCACGCAGCCTGGTCGGTGATCGACCAGACGCGGATGCTCTCGATCACCGCCAACCTCGGCGACGCGAAGACCACGATCACGCACCCCGCCACGACCACCCACGGACGCCTGAGCCCGGAAATGCGCGAGGCACAGGGCATCACCGAGGGGCTGGTGCGGGTGGCGGTGGGGCTGGAATCGATCGAGGACGTGCAGCGCGACCTCGCGCGGGGGCTGGACCGTCTGAAGTGACCGGTACGAACTTCCTGCTGCACGACGGTTACCGCGCGTCCCTCGAGGCGGTGCACGGACGCGGGGCCGTCATCGCGGCACTGGCCGGCGAGAGTGCACCTGCGGGCCCGGTGCACGTGCTGGCGCTCGGCAAGGCCGCGGAGGCGATGCTCGGTGGTGCCGCGGCCGCCTGGCCGGACTCGATCGCGAGGGCTTTGGTGGTTGCCCCGGCCGCTTCCGACGAGCCCGCCTCGACGCACCGGTTTCCGGTGGAACGCTGGCCCGGAAATCACCCGGTGCCCGGGGCGCAGAGCCTTGCGGCCGGGAACGCGATCGTCGCTTTCCTCCGCGCAATCCCGCCTGCGGACACGCTGCTGGCGCTGTTGTCGGGCGGCGCCTCGTCGCTGGCCGAACTCCCGCGTGACGGCGTGGACCTGCCGCTCTTGCAGGTGCTGAATGCCCGGCTGCTCGCGGCGGGCCTCGACATCCGGATGATGAATGCGTTGCGCGGCCGATTCTCGCAGCTGAAGGCCGGGGGTGCGGCGGCGCTGTGCCCGGCGCGGGACATCCGGGTGCTGTACATCAGCGACGTCCCGGGGGATGCCCCGGCTTCGGTCGGTTCGGGACCGTTCTGGGTGCCGGAGTCGCCGCTGCCGCAGCACGGCGTTCCGGATATCGGCTGGCCCGAATTGCGGTACTGGCTGGAGCGCCTCGAAAACCCGACGCCCGCGGCGCAGCGGCCGCCCCACCGGCTGGTTGCCGGCAATGCCGATGCCCGTCGGGCGGTGACTCGGGCGGCGGCAGAAGCAGGCCAGCACGCCTGGGACCACGGCCTGTTTCCCGAACTTTCCGGGACCTCGCTGGCGGCCCACCTGACCCGCTTCCTGCGCGATGCGCCCGCCGGCGTGCACGTGTGGGGCGGCGAGGCGTCGGTGCGACTGCCGGAACGCCCGGGGCGGGGCGGGCGCGCGCAGCACCTCGCCGCGCTGCTCCTGTTGCTGTGGCTGGCCCGCGGCTGGCCGCGGCCGATCGAGGTGCTCAGCGCCGCGACCGACGGCGTGGACGGCAACAGCGGCAGCGCCGGGGCGTGGTTCGGCGACCGCGCCCCGGAGGCGAACGCCGGCGGCATCCGTGCGCGGTTGCGGGAGGCTCTCCGCGCGGCGAACGTCGCGGCCTTTTGGGAAGCGCTCGCTCAGACCGTGCCGGGAACGCAGACCGGCACCAACGTGATGGACCTGCTGATCGTGCGGCTCGGTTTGCCGCCGCGCGCAGCCGCCGATCGCCCGCCGGCGCAGAAGCGGGCGTCCGGCGTGCACGCGATGGCATTGCGGGCGCTGCAGATCCGCGACGCCGGGAAAAAGTGCGAGTGCGTGGAACGGCTGCTGGAAGCCTGGCGGGCCGGGGGACTCGAAGTCGACCTGCGCGATCCGCCCCCGGTCCGGATCGAGGTCCCCGGGCGGCCCGAGCGCCCGGAACTGGTGCAGCCGCAGGATCTGCCGAAACGGGGGCTGCACACGCTGCCGGGACGTCAGGCGCTGCTGCACGCGGTCACCCATATCGAGTTCAATGCGATCAACCTGGCGCTGGACGCCGTCTACCGGTTCCGGGGACTGCCGGCGGAATATATCAGCGACTGGCTGCAGGTAGCGGCGGAAGAGGCCCGGCATTTCCGGCTGCTGTCGGAGCGTCTCGAGCGGCTGGGCAGCCGCTACGGCGATCTCCCCGCGCACAATGGCCTCTGGGAGATGGCGGTGAAGACCGACGCGGATCCGATGGAACGGATGGCGCTGGTACCGAGGGTGCTGGAGGCGCGCGGCCTCGACGTGACACCCGGCATGATCCGGCGGCTGGAAGCGGCGGGAGACGATGACAGCGTTGCGGTGCTGAGGGTGATCCAGCGGGAGGAGGTCAGCCACGTTGGTATCGGGAGCCGCTGGTTCCGGTACCTCGCTGGGCTTCGCGGGCTGGATCCGGAGGCGACCTTTCTGGACCTGCTGGCGCAGTACATGCCGGGGCGGGTGCGGCCGCCGTTCGCACTGGATGCGCGACTGGCAGCCGGCTTCAGTCAGTCGGAGATGGCCGCCCTCGAGGCTCAGGCAGGGTCGGCCGGGAGGCCCGATTCCACCGGGTAGTCCCCGCCGTCCAGGGTCAGCAGGCGGGGTCCGTTGGCATCGACTCGCAGATAGCCCGGCACTTCATCCCACGACGGCAGAACGCAGCGCACGCAGGGTTGGCCGTCGACCTCGAAGTGGTGAATCGCCGGTCGGTGGGTGTGTCCGTGTATCAGCAGCCCGCGCCCGTGACTGCGCAGCACCGCCGCGACGGCGTCCGGGTGCACGTCCATGATTTCGCCTGGCTTCATTCGGGCGGCACCGCGGCTGGCCCCGCGCATGCGCTCGGCCTCCGCGATGCGCTCGGCCAGCGGGCGGGCGAGGAACGCCTGCTGCCATTCGGGGCGCCGAACGACCTCGCGGAAGCGAAGGTACTCGGTGTCCGCGGTACACAGGCTGTCCCCGTGCATGAACAGCGCCCTGCCGACCTCAAGCTCGACGGGGAGCACTTCCGGGGCCAGCTCCATGCCGGCCCGATTCGCGTAGGCCTTGCCCAGCAGGAAATCCCGATTGCCGTGCTGGAAGGTCACCGGCATCGGCATCGAAGACAGGGCATCCGCCAGCTGCTCGGCGGCTGGAAAGCCCGCGTCGTCTCCGACCCAGTACTCGAAGAGGTCGCCGAGGATGTAAAGGGCCGAGGCGCCCTGAGCCGGCCCGTCGAGGAACTGGAGGAATTCCGACAGGGTGGGGCTCGGTTCCTGGTCCAGATGGAGGTCGGAGACGACCAGTACCGGCGGGGCGCTATGCATTCCTGGCGGGGAGTCAGTCGACCCGCTTCACGCTGGTCATGATCACCGGCTCCAGCGGAACGTCCTGGTGCACGCCCACGCGCCCGGTCTTCACGCGCTCGATCTCGCTGACCACGCTCATGCCCTCGGCCACGCTGCCGAAGACCGCATAGCCCCATCCCTGCGGCGTCTTCGAACTGTGGTCGAGGAAGCTGTTATCCGAGACGTTGATGAAAAACTGCGCGGTCGCGGAATGCGGATCCTGGGTTCGCGCCATCGCGATGGTGCCGGTCTTGTTCTTCAGGCCGTTATCCGCCTCGTTCTGGATCGGGTCCCCGACGGGCTTCTGCCGCATGTCGGGGTCGAAGCCGCCACCCTGGACCATGAAGCCTGGAATCACCCGGTGGAAGATGGTGTTGTCATAAAAGCCCTTGTCCACGTAGCCAAGGAAATTTTCGACGGTCTCGGGTGCGGCGGAGGGGTTCAGTTGCAGCACGATACGGCCATGGTTGGTCTCGATTGCGACCTTGGGTTGGTCATCAGCCATGAGATCTCCTGAGAGTGTGATTGCAAGGGTCAGCAACAGTGGAGGGATTGAACGACGCATTCGGAAATCCTTGTCGGGACGGGGCGAGGATGGTAACCCCGGTCCGGTTATCTGGCCAGATCTTAACCTGAACAGTCTGCGCTGCCCCAGCCGGAGCCCGACGTCGGCGCGTCAGGCGCGGGTGGGAACGTCGATCTCGCCGAAGCGGCGCGACTGCAGCGTGTTCTGGAGCAGCACCGCCACGGTCATCGGGCCGACGCCGCCGGGCACCGGCGTGATCCAGGCGGCCCGTTCTGCGGCCGCGTCGAATTCGACGTCGCCGCAGAGTGTTCCGTCCTCCATCCGGTTGATCCCGACGTCGATCACCGTGGCACCCGGCTTGATCCAGTCGCCCCTGACAAGCCCGGGCTTTCCTGCGGCCGCGATCACCAGATCCGCTTCACGGACGTGGGCTCGGGTGTCGGCGGTAAAGCGGTGGCA
>PWRV01000165.1 GCA_003563455.1 Thioalkalivibrio sp. | reverse complement strand
GCCGGTCGGGGCCAGAGGCCGCTCCCGAAGGGGCAGGGGGCTTGCACCAGAGTGGCCTTCCGGGCGCGACTCGTTGTCTGAAGCTGGCATTCCTGACCGGATTCCCGGACAGGGTGCCCGGCACCCACTTCGGCAAGCATGACATAACAAATGGCTCGCGAAATCGAACGCAAGTTCCTGTTGAAAAACGATAGCTGGCGCGCATCTGTTGAGCATTCGTGGCCCCTGCGCCAGGGCTACCTCTGCGGCAACGAGCGCGCGTCAGTGCGTGTGCGGATCGCCGGCAAAGACGCCAACCTGAACGTGAAGAGCGCGACCCTCGGCGTCGAGCGGCTCGAGTTCGAGTATCCGATCCCCGTTGACGATGCCCGGGCGCTGCTCTCCGACCTTGCGGGCAGGGTCGTCGAGAAGACCCGGCACGAAGTCAGAGTCGGCGGTCACTGCTGGGAGATCGACGAGTTCGAGGGCGACAATGCGGGCCTCGTGGTGGCGGAAATCGAGCTGGACGACGCGGACGAGCCGTTCGAACGGCCGGACTGGCTGGGTGAAGAGGTTTCCGAGGACCCGCGCTACTACAATACCGAACTGGCTCGGCATCCGTACTCGCGCTGGTGAGCGACGCACCCGTATTCGATCCCGACTGCACCCGCTGCCCGCGCCTGGCGGGGCATCTCGCCGGCGTCCGACGCGACCATCCGGATTACCATGCGGCGCCGGTGCCTCCGTTCGGGCCGACACAGGCCCGCTTGCTGATCGTGGGGCTGGCTCCGGGCATGCACGGTGCGAATGCCACGGGCCGGCCGTTCACCGGCGACCACGCGGGCGTCCTGCTGTACCGGACCCTTTATGACTTTGGCTTCGCCAGTCAGCCGGAAGCGTTCGCCCGGGACGACGGACTGACCCTGCACGACTGCCGGGTCACCAACGCCGTGAAGTGCCTGCCGCCGCAGAACAAGCCCACACCCGCCGAGGTGCGCACCTGCAACGGTTTTCTCGCTGCCGAAATCGCGGCCGTGTCGCCGCGGGTCATCCTGGCCCTTGGCCGCGTTGCCCATGAGGCGGTCATTCGCGCGATCGGAAGGAAGCCTTCGGCCTGCCGTTTCGCGCACGGGGCGCAGCACGACCTCGGGCAGGGCCGGGTGCTGTTCGATTCGTATCACTGTTCCCGTTACAACACCCAGACGCGACGCCTTACGCCCGCGATGTTCGAGGAACTGTTCGGGGAGATTCGGGCGCGGTTATCCTGAACCGATGAACGAGACCAAACCCGCGTTCGATCACGCGGCCTTCCTGAAAAACTGCACCCTCGCGCCCGGCGTCTATCAGATGCTGGATGCGTCTGAAACCGTGATCTACGTGGGCAAGGCGAAAAGCCTGCGCCGGCGCATCGCCAGCTATTTCCGTACCACGGGTGAGCGCAGCCCGAAGACGCGGGCGATGGTTGCCCAGATTGCCGGGATTCGCGTTGCGGTAACGGAAACGGAGGCAGAGGCGCTGCTGCTCGAGGCGAACCTCATCAAGCGCCATCGGCCGCGCTACAACGTCCTGTTAAGGGACGACAAGAGTTACCCCTATATCTTTGTTTCTAATAACGAATACCCACGCCTGGGTTTTCACCGGGGCGCGCGCAAGAAGGGGGTGCGCTACTTCGGGCCGTATCCGTCCACCGTTGCGGTGCGCGACACCCTGAATTTGTTGCAGAAGCTTTTTCTGGTCCGCCAGTGCGAGGACAGCGTGTTCGCACACCGCAGCCGGCCATGCCTGCAGTACCAGATCGGGCGCTGCACCGCGCCGTGCGTCGGCCATATCGAGCCGGAGGAGTATGCGGCCGATGTCGAGGCCAGCGTACGCTTCCTGCAAGGGCGCAGCGACGAGGTGATCGGCGATCTGGTCAAGCGAATGGAGGAGGCGGCGTCCGAACTCCGTTTCGAGCGTGCAGCCCGCTTGCGCGATCAGATCGCAAACCTGCGGCAGATTTCGGAGCAGCAGTATGTCGCCGGGGGCGAGGGCGACGCCGACGTCTTTGCGCTGGCCCGCGAGGGCGGAGCGGCCGCGGTGCAGATCTTTTTCGTGCGCAACGGCCAGAATCTCGGCAACACCGTGCGCTATCCCCGTCTCCCGGACGATGCCGAGGACGCCGAGATCATGGCCGCGATCCTCGCCCAGTACTACGCCGAGCGGGAGCCGCCGAGCCGCGTGCTGGTTTCGCAGCGTCCCGACGCTCCGGAGGCTCTCGAGGGGCTGCTGCATGAGCGGCGGGGCAGCCGCGTGCCCCTCGGCTGGTCGCCGCGCGGCCAGCGGGCGGAGTGGTTGCGCATGGCGGAGCGCAATGCACGGCTCGCGCTGCAGGCGCATCTTGCGGGGAAGGCCAGTCAGCAGGCGCGGCTGGAGGCCCTGACCACTGCCCTGGGTTTGCCCCGGCCCCCGCTCCGGATGGAGTGCTTCGACATCTCCCACACCCAGGGCGAAGGCACGGTCGCCTCCTGCGTGGTCTTCGGACCCGAGGGCCCGATCAAGTCCGATTATCGCCGCTTCAACATCGCCGGGATCGAGCCGGGTGACGACTACGCCGCGATGCATCAGGCGCTGGAGCGCCGGTTCGCGCGACTGAAGAAGGGCGAGGGCCAGGTGCCGGACATCGTGTTCATCGATGGCGGCAAGGGGCAGGTGGCCCAGGCCCTGGATGTGCTGAAGGGCTTCGGGATGGACGGGCTGCACGTGGTGGGGGTGGCCAAGGGCGCGGATCGGCGCCCGGGCATGGAAACCCTGGTGTTGAGCGGGGTCGAGGGCCCTTCTATACTGCCTGCGCACTCCAGTGCACTGCACCTGATCCAGCAGATTCGTGACGAGGCCCATCGCTTTGCGATCACGGGGCACAGGGCCCGGCGTGCGAAGGCCCGCCGGGAGTCGCGTCTGGAGGGCATCCCGGGGCTGGGCCCGAAGCGCAGGGCCGCGCTGCTGAACCACTTCGGCGGAATGCAGGGCATCGCGCGTGCCGGTCCGGAGGAAATCGCGAAGGTTCCGGGCATCAGCCGGGGCCTGGCCCGGGCGATCTACGAGGGTTTTCACGAGAGCTGAGATGCTACGCAAACTGCCCACCTGGCTGACCTGGTCGCGCATCGCCCTGATCCCGTTGATGGTCGTGCTGTTCTATGCGCTGCCCGTGCCCTGGGGCGGGATCGTCGCGGCGCTGATCTTCGCGCTGGCCGGCCTCACCGACTGGCTGGACGGCTACCTCGCGCGGCGCCTCGACGTGACATCGCCCTTTGGCGCCTTCCTGGATCCGGTGGCCGACAAGCTGATCGTGGCGGCGGCCCTCGTGCTCGTGGTCGACACGTCCAGCGCTCTCGGCATCAGCGTTGCCGCGATCGTGATTATCGGGCGCGAGATCGCCATTTCGGCGCTGCGCGAGTGGATGGCGGAGGTGGGCAAACGGGCGCGTGTCGCGGTGTCTTCCATTGGCAAGGTGAAGACCACCGCGCAGATGGTGTCGATCTTCCTGCTGCTGTGGGCGGTTCCGCTCGGTCCGCTTCCTGTATTCGTTATCGGTGAGTGGCTGCTCTACCTCGCCGCGGTGCTCACGCTCGTCTCCATGGTGCAGTACATGCTCGCCGCCCGACGGGTGGCCTGAGCGGAGCGGGCTCAGGCGGCCGGTCGACCCAGCCGCTCGCGCAGTTCCGCCTCCAGCGCGTCCCGCGCGGGGCGGCCCTGCTCGAAGATGTCTTCGAAGCGATAGAACTCCAGCACCCGCACGCCCTCGATTTCTGGCCGAACCATGATGTCCGGCTCCAGCCGCTTCAGCTTCTCCGAAAGGATCGAGTTCTGCATGATCTGGAAGGTGTTGAAGATATTCTCGAGCGACGACGGTTCCTCATTGTCCGCGTCCGGGGTTCGGGTGCCCAGCACATCGACCGCGATGATGAGGTCGCAGTCGTCGAGCAGGTCGAACGGCACGGGGTTGGTGAGGCCGCCGTCGACCAGCAGCCGATCCTGATAGCTGATCGGTTTGAACAGGCCGGGAACGGCCATGCTGGCCTGGACGGGGGTCCAGAGATCCCCGCTGTCAAAGACCACCATCTCGCGGCTCCAGAAGTCGGTCGCCACCACCCGGAGCGGGATCGCGAGTTCCTCGAAGCGGGTCACCCCGGCCGTTTCCTGCAGGAAATCGACGAAGGCGTCCGAACGGATCACACCGCCTGGTGCCGCACCGGGCTCGATGAAGCGCAGCCAGCGGGTCAGCTCCCGCGAGAGGAGGGCCTCCAGCCAGCCCTCGTCGCTGGACTTGGTGATCCGGTCGATCGCGTCGCGGATGTCGCTGGCGGAAAGGCCCGCCGCGTAGAGCGAGCCCATGACGGCCCCGATGCTCGCGCCCGAGATCCGGTGCGGCCGCAGGCCCAGCGCGTCCAGCACCTCGAACACCTGCACGTGGGCGAGCCCGCGTGCCCCGCCACTACCCAGCGCGAGACCAATCCTGGGTTCCTTCGAGCCGTCATTCGCCGCTGCAGACCCCACCAGCGGGGCGAGCGCCCCGGCCAGCAGCGCGGCCAACGTGCGCCGCCGACTCCAGTTGCCGTTGTTCATGGCCTTCACCTTGTCTTGTCTGACGATAGGACTTTCCCTCCCTCGCTTGCCGGGGGAAGGCCGGGTTAGCCTTTCCCGGCGCCCCGGCCCCCCCGGCCCGTCTCCCGCACGCGAACGAGCGAAGAGCTGCGACATTTACGTTAACGACGACGGGATGATACCGCCTGCCAATCAGCCACGCCGCGTCACACGCCGGGGACACCCGTTCCTGAATCCCTTCTGCAGGGCTCCCGCGGGAGGCGGAGCTTCCGGGTGCTGCGACCGACAATCGTCGTGAAATCAGCCCGTTGAGATGTCTATTGACGAGCCGCGCGGAGTCTGTACAATACGCGGCCTGTGACCGATGCGGGAATAGCTCAGTTGGTAGAGCACAACCTTGCCAAGGTTGGGGTCGCGAGTTCGAGTCTCGTTTCCCGCTCCAGAATACCGCGAACCCCGGTGCCGCCGGGGTTCTGTGTTTAGGGCGCCACACACCGCGTCCTGAAGAGGTCCCGCACCCCGGCTGGGTGGCAGAGTGGTTATGCAGCGGCCTGCAAAGCCGTGTACGCCGGTTCGATTCCGACCCCAGCCTCCATCACTCGTTTCATGGGTCTCAGGAGGTCTCTCCTTTCCCAATGAAACCAATCGCTTATGGCCATCGTCTCCAAATCGCTTGCGGTTTCTGACGTTCGCAGCCCCCGACGAGGTGGGGTAAATAATGGGGTAACTTTCTAACTCGAAAAGGAGTTACCCCACATGCTGACCGACGCGCAGGTCCGTTCGCTGAAGCCCGGCAAGAAGCATTACAAGCGGTACGACCAGCGGGCGTTGTTTCTCGAGGTGCGCACGACGGGCTCGAAATACTGGCGTCTGCGTTACAAGTTTGCCGACAAGTCCAAGCTGTTGACCCTTGGACAATATCCGATCGTCGGGAT
>PWRV01000043.1 GCA_003563455.1 Thioalkalivibrio sp. | reverse complement strand
CTGGTATTCGCCTTCGGTCCAACGCGGCTGTTCTACCTGTTGCACGAGTGGGCGTTCCCGCCGGGCGAGCAGTGGTTCTTCTACTACCAGGATTCGCTGATGACCACGCTGATGCAGGCGCCGAACATCTTCGGCGCAATCACGGTGGCGTGGGCTTTCGCGGCAGTGGTGCTCTTCATCCTGATTTACGGGATCTGTCGGTTCCTGGTGGCATGGTGCGTTGCCCGAGGCGCGTGACGCGCTCGCGTTTCCGCCAGACCAGCCTGGGAGGTCGCGGGACGGCAGTCAGGAAAAGTCGTCCGTGACCGCACCGCGACTGGCCGAACCCACGGTGCGCGCATATTTGCCGAGGACACCCCGGTCGAAGCGCGGCGCCGGCGGCTTCCATTCGGCACGGCGGCTTTCGAGTTCGGCTTCGTCAACGTGCAGCCAGAGACGATTCTCGCCGGCGTCGATCTCGATGGTGTCCCCGTCCCGTACCAGCGCAATCGCGCCTCCGCGGGCTGCCTCGGGCGCGACGTGGCCAACGACCATCCCGTAGGTGCCTCCGGAGAACCGCCCGTCGGTGATCAGGCCGACCGAATCACCCAAACCGGCTCCGATGATCGCCGCCGTGGGAGCCAGCATCTCCCGCATGCCCGGGCCGCCGCGCGGACCTTCGTAGCGGATGACCACGATGTCACCAGCGCGGATCGAGCCCGCGAGGATGGCATCGAGGCAATCCTCTTCGGAATCGAAGCAGCGCGCAGGGCCGGATATCGCGGTACGCTTCAGGCCGGTGATTTTCGCTACCGCACCCTCCTCGGCGAGATTGCCCTTCAACACGGCCAGATGCCCCTGTGCATAGAGCGGCTCGTGCATGGGCCGGATGATGTCCTGGTCCGGTTGCGGCGCATCCGGAACCGTCTCGAGGACCTCGGCCAGCGTCTGACCGCTGATCGTCAGGCACTCGCCGTGCAGCAGTCCGGCGTTGAGCAGCATCTTCATCACCTGCGGGGTACCGCCCACCGCGTGAAATTGCGTGGTCACGTACCGGCCGGAGGGCTTCAGATCGCAGAGCACCGGGACCCTGCGCCGAATCCGTTCGACATCGTCGATCTCCAGGCGCACGTCGGCGGAGTGGGCGATAGCCAGCAGGTGAAGCACTGCATTGGTGGAACCACCGAGCGCCATCACCACGGTCAGGGCGTTCTCGAAAGCCTCGCGGGTCATGATGTCGCGCGGACGACGATTCGCGCGGATCGCGTCGAGCAGGACCTCGGCAGAGCGGGCCGCGGAGTCGCTTTTCTCCGAATCCTCCGCCGCCTGGGTGGAGGAACCCGGCAGGCTCATCCCCATGGCCTCGAAGGCACTGGACATCGTGTTCGCGGTGAACATGCCTCCGCAGGATCCGGCGCCCGGGCAGGCATTGCGTTCCACGCCGTGCAGGTCCTCTTCGGAGAGCTTGCCCGCGCCGTGCTGCCCGACCGCTTCGAAAGCGCTGACGATGGTCAAATCCTGCCCCTTGTAATGGCCCGGCTTGATGGTGCCGCCGTACACGAAGATCCCGGGCACGTTCATGCGCGCGAGCGCGATCATCGCCCCGGGCATGTTCTTGTCACAGCCGCCAGTGGCCAGGATGCCGTCCATGCTCTGACCATTCACGACGGTCTCGATCGCGTCCGCGATCACATCGCGAGAAACCAGCGAATATTTCATTCCGGGCGTTCCCATCGAGATGCCGTCGGAGATGGTGATCGTTCCGAAGGTCTGGGGCATCCCA
Organism: Thioalkalivibrio sp.; assembly: GCA_003563455.1. Classification (GTDB taxonomy): domain Bacteria; phylum Pseudomonadota; class Gammaproteobacteria; order Ectothiorhodospirales; family Ectothiorhodospiraceae; genus Thioalkalivibrio. Next base: position 3,744 of record PWRV01000043.1, on the reverse strand, counting down.
CCCGCTTCGCGCACGGCTTGCTCGGCTCGCGCGGCAAGGGCGCCGATGCCGATGTTGCAGGGCGTGATCGTGCTGTGTGCGTTGGCGATGCCCACAATGGGGCGCTGGAAGTCGTCGTCGCCAAACCCCACCGCTCGCAGCATCGCGCGGTTGGGACTGCGGCGGGGACCCTCGGTGACGATGCGGCTGCGGCGGTTGTACTGTGCCATGGTGCTCCTGTTGCGTTCGGTGGACGGATCAGGGAATCAATGCGCGCCGGGGTCATTGCGCCGAACATAGCGGCCATTCAGGAAGCGGTCGAAGAACTGGCCAAGGGCGGGATGCTCGATCTGCTCGCCCCGGGTATCCGCTTCCAGGTGGCGCTCGGCGACGTAGGTGCTGTGCGTGTGTCCGTCAACCAGCACGTGATACCAGGGCTGGTCCTTGGGCGGGCGGCTCCGTGCCACGTTTTCGTACCATTCGTCGGACCCGGCATATACCGGGTCGACGTCGATGATCACACCGCGGTAATCGAATTTGGTGTGGTGCACCAGTTCGCCAACGGTGAAGCGCGTGCGGGTGGTCATGATTCCCTCGTACCGACTTGGTGTTTGGCCTGCGACCAAAATGCGGAAATTGCGTCCATCCCGCAAGGGCCTTCAGTGTCGTGCTCACCGCGATCGATTTTCGCGTCCCGGACAGTGTCCCGGTTCAGGATCCGAACCCCTGATGCGCAAACGGTTCGATCAGGCGCCGCCGAGGTGCAGAATGAGCGGTGACCGGGGAGCTTGACATGCTGGAGTCGCCGGGGAAAATGGGACCTCAGGCCACGGATGCCAATCCTATCCATTTTACACAGGCAAGGGAGTGCCATCATGCTTGCGATTCCGCAGTGTCCCAAAAGGGCTTTCTGCCCGGGCAGCGACATCCGCGCCTTCTTCCGTGAATTCCACGACCGCGCGAGCCCTTCGGTTTTCCAGTTTCCGAACAGGTGGCCCGACCTCGACACGAAGCGGTGCGGTCCGGATGAATCAGGCGCATCCGATGACCCATGTAGCCCCGCCCTCGGAAACCCTGAACGCCCATGCAGGGACGCGAACGATCATGGCCGGCGGCAAACGATATTTCCGGGAGGGTGACCGATGGCTGAATCAACGTCGAACGTGCCGAATCGGGCTCCACAGGGCTACGGCGAGACCGTCGGCGCCACCTTTTCCCGCTACCCGAGCCTGTTCGGAACGCTCCTGCTGGTGGGCGTCCTGCTCGGCCTGCTGCAGGCCGGAACCGAATCCGTGCAGCTCGCGGGTCTGGAACGCATTGAAGCCGGCGAAGTGCCGGGACCGGCTTTTTTCATTGCGGTGCTCGCGGGTCTGGTAGGCAGTGCCTACCTGTGGATTGTGGCGCTGCTTCGAGCCGATGATTCGTTGGCTGGTGAGCCCCGTGGCGGTTCCTTCACGCGGGCCTCCCATCGGCTGTTGCCGGTGCTCGCCTACGCGATCTTGTATGCTCTGCTCGTCATGACCGGACTGGTCTTGTTTGCGCTGCCGGGAATCTTCCTCGCGGTGCTCCTGGCCCCCGGCGTGATGCTGATCGTGCTGCGGAATAGCGGCGTCTTCGCCGCAATCAAACGCAGTGCTGTCCTGGTCTGGGGCAGTTGGTGGTTCAGCCTGGGGGTCTTGGTGACCGTCACCCTGGTGGCGGTAATTCCACTGTCGGTCGCAGAAATCTTCCTGATCGAGTTGCGGCAATCCGCCGATCCGTCGGATCGGATCGCACTGGCGGCAGTGAACGTGGCGGTGATGATCCTGATCCTGCCGCTGTTCACCTCCCTGGCCCATACGCTGCTCGAGGCCCTCGAAGCCCGACAGCAGAACAGGATGATGGAGCAGGATTTCCTACGGAGAGCCGGTTCGCGCTGAGAACCCGGTCCGGACGCGCCCGCCGGTAAGAGGGCTGTCCCGGAGGGCCTGGGGGGGTGTCCTGGTGATGGGTCACCGCGAAAGCGGTGACGTCAGCGGGACGACGGCAGTCACGGAACACTTGCATTGCGGCCACCGGCTGCACGAACACGACGAAATATGGTCGAATGGACATTGCCGAGTGTCAGGAACGGCCCGGTAACGCACCGATGCAACAGGAATCCCGAATGCCGTCCAGCAAGCCCCCGATCGTCTGGTCCAACGCCATCTTCTTTGCGCTGATCAATGTCGCTGCCTTCATCCTCGTGCCGCTGTGGGGGATGATGCAGGGCTACAGCGGCTGGGCCTGGTTCTTCTTCGTCCTTTTCTGGGTTCTGAACGGGATGAGCATCACGGTCGGCTATCACCGGCTTTGGGCCCACCATTCCTTCAAGGCTCGTGCCCCGCTGCGCTGGATATTGGCGCTCTTCGGAGCCATGGCGCTGCAGAACAGCATCCTGCACTGGGCGGCGCGGCACCGGGTGCATCACCGCTATGTGGATGACGTGACCCGGGATCCGCACTCGATCAAGGCCGGGTTCTGGCACGCCCACATGGGCTGGATGCTGCGCAAGTGGCCCACCACGGAGGCGGATTTTTCGCGCGTGAAGGATCTGCAGAAGGATCCTGTCGTGATGTGGCAGCACCGGCATTACTGGTCACTGGTCTGGATAATGAATCTGGGTGTGCCGCTGGCTCTGGGCCTGCTGTTCGGTGACGTGGTGGGCATGCTGCTCCTGGCAGGCGCCCTGCGGCTTGCGTTGAGCCACCACTTCACGTTCTTTATCAACTCCCTGGCTCACCTGTGGGGTCGCCGACCATACAGCGATGAGAACACGGCCGTGGACAATCCCGCTGTCGCGCTACTGACCTGGGGAGAGGGCTATCACAACTACCACCACGCCTTCCAGGCCGACTACCGCAACGGCGTGGCCTGGTGGCAGTATGACCCGTCGAAGTGGTTCATCAACATCTGTGCCTGGTGTGGGCTGGCCTACGATCGGCACAAGACGCCGGCGTTCAAGATCCACAGGGCGCGACTTGCGACGCAGTTTCGCAGGATCCAGCATCTGGCCGAGAGCACCAAGGTGCATGAAACCTGGCGCGGTGCGCTGGAGCGCGAGTATCAGCGATTTCGCGAGACCGTGAACCACTGGCAGGAAGTACAGGCGAAAAAGGTGCAGACGGGTCGCGCGGCGATGAGCGACCGCTGGCTAAAGACCGAACTGCGGACGTCTTTCAAGGAACTGGAATACCGTCTCAAGATGCAGCGCCGCCGTCTGCAGGTGCTGGCCGGTGAGTTGAACCAGCGGGTTCGTTCCGGCCTGTCGCCGCCGCCCGTTTCCGGGTGACCCGGGCACCATGGCCGCTTGGGATGCCGCACATTGATCGTCGAGGTCGGGCGGCAGGCTCCCGTCACCTGCAGAATCCCCGTTGGCCGAGCCTCCGTATGTCAGTACCCGTTTCGCTGACACCGCGCTGGTGAACACATTCTTCGCAACGGCACCGCAAGGGCTGGAGGAATTGCTGGCCGCTGAGCTGAGGGCGCTGTGTCTGGACGGGGTTCGGGTGCGGCGGGGCGGAGCCGAATTCGGCGGGGAACTGTTCGCGGCATACACGGTTTGTCTGTGGTCGCGGCTGGCCAACCGTGTGCTGCTGCCGCTGGAGCAGTTCACCGCGGGCGATGAACAGGCGCTCTACGACGGCGTGAAACGCGTCGATTGGTCTGCACATCTGGGGCCGGAAAACACGCTGGCGGTGAGTTTCACGGGTATCCGTGCGGCGCTCGGCCACAGCCGCTACGCCG
>PWRV01000079.1 GCA_003563455.1 Thioalkalivibrio sp. | reverse complement strand
CTGCCCTCCGCCCTTCGGGCCCGCCTAAGGCGGTTCGAAATCCGCTCCCGGCGCCCCGGGGACAGATTTGCAAATCTGTCCCCGGCCCTTGAATTCACGCACCGGTCAGGCCTTGCATTACCTGGAAATAGCTGATGCCCTGGTACAGGGTGGCTGCGCCAAGGGCGATTACGCAAACCGCGGCCGCCTGCATCAGCCGGCCCCGGGCCTTGCAGCCGAGGCGGCCGATGACGACGCTCAGCGTCAGCATCGAGGGCAGCGTGCCGATGCCGAAGGCGAGCATCAGTGCGGCGCCGGGCAACGGGCCGCCCGCAGTAGTGGCCTGTACCGCTACGGCCAGGGTCAGGGAGCAGGGCATGAAGCCATTGATGGTGCCGCCGATCAGTGCGCCGGCCAGCGGTCCCCGTCGGTCGGCGGTGCGCAGCGCGTGATTCAGCAGGCCGGTGGGCAGTACGGAGATGCCAAGGCGGCGCAGTGGCCCGATGCCGAGGAGGTCCAGCCCGAGCAGAATCACGATCATGCCCGCAACGATCATCAGTACGCCCTGGGCGAGCCCCAGCGATCCGGCGGAGATCAGCAGCCCGATCGCGCCGGCCGCGGCCCCGGCCGCGACATACACTGAGACGCGCGCGCCGTGGTAGGCGGCATAGGTGACCGGGTTCTTCGAGTGACGCCCCATCTTCAGAAAGAAGGCCGACACCAGCCCTCCGCACATTCCCACGCAGTGGCCGCTGCCCAGCAACCCGGCCAGAAACGCGATCGCCCAGGTGTATTCAGGCTGCATCGATTTGCCCGTTGCCGGCGCAGGTTCGGGTGTTTCGGGCGCCGGGGCCGGGCCGGTGCCGGGTTTCCCACAACGCTTTCCAGGTGCCGTGCAGGGGCGTAGAGGTGAGTGGTGGCTGGAGGGTCGGGTTCTTCATCGACCGCGCTGGCCAGCGAGAGGCGGGACGGGTTGGCCGTTGGCGGGTGTCGGCCGCATGGATGCGGCCGTCAAGCCTACATGGACGTATTCACGGCGTCCCGCCGATGGCCAACCCGTCCCGCCGACCGAGGTCGGGTCCGGCCCCCGGGTCGATTCCCCGGGGTTCAGGAGTGGGGCAGCCATGCCTTCGAAGGTTGCGGCGTCGGATTCGCCGAGGATGCGGCCGCGGACGATGCCTTCGCGGTCGATGAAGAAGGTGACGGGGATCGCGATCACGCCGTAGCGGCGGGCGATGGCGGAGTCGGGGTCGAGCAGGGTGGGGTATGAGTAGCCGACTCGATCGACGAAGCGCTCGACGCGGCTGCGGTCCTGGCCGACGTTCACCGCGAGGATCTCGAGCCCCTGCTCGCGGAGCTGCTGGTACACGGGTTCCAGTTCGCGCATCTCGCGGCGGCAGAACGGGCACCAGTCGGCCCAGAAGCGCAGCGCGACGACCTGGCCCTGCAGTTCGTTCAGCGCCACCGTGCCACCCGTCAGTCGGTCCAGTTCGAACGCCGGCGCGGGCTCCTCGTTCGCGACGGTCGCCGTTTGGTTGCCGCAGCCAGCGAGCAGCAGGAGGAAAAGCAGGACGTTGAAGATTGTTCCGGGGGCGCGCATGTCTTCAGTAGCCGATCAGGATCAGGTTGGACTGCGAGGTGATCCAGGCCGCCAGCGCGGCAAAGAGGGTGAGTCCGGCAGCCGCGGTGATCACCAGCGGTGGGGCGGCTGCAGCCAGTACGTCGCGCAGGCTCTGTCGCCGGGCGAACGCGGCGCTGAGTGCGAGGCCGAGTCCGATGGCGGTGGCGCCGAACAGCGGCAGGTACAACGCGTAGCCGATACGGCCGTAGTCGGGCTGCAGCAGGCAGAATGGGCAGTGGTGCAGCGGGTGTTCGTACACGTACAGCGACAGGAAGGCGACGATCGCGGCGATCGCGACCGGGAAGCTCAGGGTCGCGAGGATCCCGAAGGGCACCAGGGCTCGGCGCCAGCGCAGGTAGACCCCGGCCGCGGCCAGCGCGAGGCCGATGGTGCCGTACAGCGCGAACATCGTCGGCAGCGCCGGAAGGCCGGCCATGTGCGCGGCCACGGACTCGCTCCCCTGGCTGAAAAGGCTGCCGCAGCAGGAGGTGATCACGTCGGGATCGAGTTGCAGGAAGAAGGCGAGCTGGACGCCGGCGGTCACCGCGGCGAGCGGCAGGATGAGCAGCACAAGGCCGTACTTCGCGCGGATCAGCGGGTAGTCGGGCGCGAGCTTGTCCATCCGGTGCATCAGCAGCCATGCGGCAGCGAGGAAAAACAGGCCGATCCGCAGCAGCAGCGCCGGAAGGCCCCAGAAGTTCGCATTCAGCGTTCCGACCGCGCACATTGCACCGACGATCTGCAGCGCCATGCGATCGACGGTGTGCACGAACAGCGGTAGCGCGAGGATCTGTGTCAGCAGCACCAGTCCGAGGATCGCCGCGACCAGGGGGGTCCGCTTCTCCAGGCGCAGCTGCTGCGCGCGGCCGCTGGACGGGTCCCAGTGACGAAGCACCTGCAGCGCGAAGAGGCCCGCGGGGATCAATAGCAGCAGGCCGAGCAGATCGGCCATGAACAACGCGAGGATCGGCGTTTGCACCATCATTGGGCTGACTCCGCGAGGGGGTCGCGATCGGCGACCAGCCGTCCATCGCGCAGCTCGGCCACCCGGTCGACCACGGAGGCCTCGCGTACGAGTGGATCGTGGCTGCTGAGCAGCAGGGTGCGGCCCTCGGCACGAAGACCGGAGACGATCTCGAGGAAGGCGAGGGACAACGCGGTGTCCAGATTCGCGGTCGGTTCGTCGGCGATCAGCACGGTGGGGTCGTTGATCAGCGCGCGGGCGATCGCGGTGCGCTGGGCCTCGCCGCCGGAGAGGGACTCCACCGGTGCGCCGGCTCGGTGGCCGACGCCGAGCCGTTGCAGCAGTGCGCCGGCCCGGCGTGTCAGCGCACGGTGCGGTGTGCCCAGCGGATACGCCGGCAGCATCACGTTCTCGAGTACGGTCAGCCCGCGGATCAGGTTGAAGCGCTGGAACACGAAACCGAAGGTCTGCCGACGCAGCGCGGCGAGGAACGGCTCCGGGAGGCCGGAGATGTCGCGGCCGTCCAGACGCACGCGGCCCTCGGTCGGCCTCGCGAGGCAGCCGATCAGGGTGAGCAGCGTGGTCTTGCCCGAGCCGCTCGGCCCGGCGAGCACGGTTACGCCGCCTGCGGGCAGCGATAGATCGACGCCGTCGATCGCGCGGAAGGCGTTCGGCTGCCCCTCGTTGAAGATCTTGCGCACGCCCACCAGCTCCACCCGTGCCGTCACCGCATCACCTCGTCGGGATCGGTGACCGCGGCGCGCCACACCGGCACCAGGGTGGCTGCGAGATAGGGCAGCACGGTCAGGCAGAACAGCGCGAGCAGTTGCGTCGCGTCGATCGCCGGGGTCAGGCGAAAATCCGGGTAGAGCACGGACCAGCCCTGCATTACCGGGGCCAGCAGTGGCGCGGAAAGGCCGAAGACGTGCCAGTAGGCGGCGGCCGTGCCGAACAGGAAGGCCAGCAGTGACAGCAACCCGCCCTCCCAGAACTTCATCGACAGGATGTCGCCGGTCTCCCAGCCCACTGCCTTCAGGATGCCGATCTCGCGGCGCTCGTCCGCGGACAGGCCGGACGCTTTCTCCCAGGCCAGAATCGCGAAGGCCAGCAGTGCGCCGGACAGCGGCAGCAGGACCAGCGCCGAGCGCCAGTCGAAGACCGCGTCGTAGGTGCGCAGCATCTCCGCTCTCAGGATCGGGCGGCTGTCGGGCAGTGCCTCCAGCACCTTTTCGGCAACGGTGCGCTCCTCGCGCGGGTTCGGGATCTGCAGCGCAATGTCGGTGTACTGCCCCTCCGGGATGCCGAAAAGGGCCCGGAAATCGGACTCGGCGACAAGGAACAGATCGGCACTGGCCAGCGCCGATTCCTGCGGCAGGATCGCAGCGATGCGGAAGGGGTGCAGGGTGCCGTCCTGGCCCCGGAAGCTCAGCACGTCGCCGATCCCGGCGCCACGGGCGCGTGCGAGCGCCGGGCCGATGACCGCGGTGCCCGGCTCGACGTCGTCCGCGGGCGGAACCAGCAGCGTGTAGTTGGCCCGCACCGCGGGATCGTAGTGATAGCCCCAAAGCCGTCCTTCGACGACGCGAACGCCCCGGATCCCGCGCAGGGATTCCGCATGTTGCGCCGGGATCAGTGCGTGTCGGCCCGCGACCATCCGCTGCACGACGATGTCCGGTGCCTCCGCCAGGAGCAGGCCCGCCTCGTGTTTGAGCGCGCTCGAGTAGAACAGCACGGAGGCGAGCAGGAACACCATGCCCACATAGACCAGTAACAGGCCGAGGTTGCGGGTTCGGCGACGCGACATCGAGGCGACGGTGTAGTCGAGCAGATAGCGCTGCCGCGCCAGGGTCCGGCGAAGTTCAGTCATGCAGGTGCGCAGGCGGGCGGATCAGGCTTCCGGACGGGAAGTGTTCGACCGCGGTCGGGTGGTTCTGAAACGGCGAGAAACGGTCGGTCAGCGCGGGGTGGCGGGTGTAACGGGCCTCGGTGAACAGTGCGAGCCCGGTCAGTCGCAGCTCGCGGACGAGTTCCTGACTGGCTTCGGCTTGCGCGCGGGCAGCCGACTGGCCAAGCGCGCCGTGGAGCAGCGACGCGCCCAGCACGAACGCCCCGAGCAGCACCATCAGAATCGCGCGGTCTCCCGGCCGCGATGACCGCCTCTGTCTCGATGATTCCCCTTTCACCGCCCGCGACTCCGGAAGCATGCTCGATGTCGCTCATGCAGCGCCCGTGCCAGCGCCGGAATCCCGCAGCGTCAGGGCTTCCGCCTGCGCGGGAGTACCAGCGGTGCTGCATATCGCGCAGGGTGCGGCAAATGCAGCGGCCGGTCAGCGCTCGATGCGGTAGATGAAATCGATGCTCTGCCCCTCGGCGCTCGAGGTCGTCTCCACGCTCAGTGAACGGGTCAGTTCGTAGCGCAGCATCACCTTCGAGCTGCCATCGAAGAGACCGATCCCGTAACTCAGCAACAGCCGGGGCGAGAGATAGGTGCCGATGGTCAGAACGCTCTCGTCCAGGCCCGGCTCGGTGTCGAGTTCGACCTCCAGACCCAGCTCGCTCCCGAGGCGCTGGGTGATCAGACCGGCCTGTTCGAGGCCCCAGGCGGCGGCGGCCCCCGCGATCAGGTTTCCATCGCCCTCCGAGGCGCCGGCCAGGGGGCGTCCGGTCAGCAGAAAGGCCATCGCCTCGGTGTCGTCCATCGGCGGTTCGGAAAAGACTTCGGAACGCAGCGCGTCGGGGGTGCCCCCGATCTCCACACCGACCACCACGTCGTGGGCCGGCACCCGTCGCACCGCGCGGAGGTCGAGCAGTGGTCTGTCTACCGGACCCTGGAAGATCACCAGCCCGCGTTCGATCGTCAGGTCCTGGCCCCAGGACTGATAGCGGCCTTCGGGGACCTCCACGTCGCCGAAGAGCTGCAATGGGCGGCCGGGAAGGTCAACCAGGTCGAGATCGCCGGCGAAGCGGGCCTCGAGG
>PWRV01000125.1 GCA_003563455.1 Thioalkalivibrio sp. | reverse complement strand
CGACCGAGCTGTACCCGGCGCCAGTGATCGCGCGGAACCGGCGGACGATCCTCCATCCGCGATCCCCGTTCCGGGAAGAACGCGAACATGTGATTGTGGCCGCCCATGTCGCGGATCCGCTCGCAGACCTCCATCATGTCCCGCTCGGTCTCGCCCATCCCGCAGATCAGGTGCGCCCCGAATTTCTCCGGCCCGAAGATCTCCGCCGCCCACTCCAGCGCCCGCCAGTAACGATCCCAGCGGTGCGGGCTGTCGACGGTCTTGCCCCGGGTCTGCTCGAAGAGCTCGGGGGTGACCGCGTCCAGCGCGACGGTGAAGATGTCGGCGCCGCGATCACGCAGGTCCTCTATTTCCGCGTAGCGCATCGTGGTCGGGTTCGACAGGATCGATACCGGGACATCCGGTACCTCCGCAACCCACCGGTCCAGCAGGGTGACCGTGTCATCCCCCGAGTCCGGGTGCGTGATCATCGAGATGCACATGCGCTCGAAGGCACCCTGGTCGCCGCGGTTGCGGACCCGCTCGATCACCTCGTCATAGCGGGCGGTAGGCCAGTCGACGCGGATGAAGTTGCGGTCAGCGTAGGCGCTTTCCTCCTCCCGGTGCCGCGCAAGACCGCAATAGCTGCAGTTGGCTCGGCAGCCTTCGGGATAGGTTACCAGCAGGTTCAGGCAGTGGGTGCAAGCGGTGCGGTGCATGTTTCCGTGCACCAGCCCCAGCGTGATCGCGGCGGCGGTCGACATCTGCACGTACTCCGGGGAACGCATGTCCGGGGTCCGTTCAAGGTCGCGGGGATGGTAGAAGTTCATGGGTGTTGCCACGGACTCGAGTCGGGCGTTCATGTCATGGCCTCCGGGATTACTTGCATTGATTGATTGTAGGCAGGTCGCCGGTCATGCCGTCGCGGCCTCGTAGTAGTCGTCGAAGGCAATCCACCCCCGGCGCTGGATCTCATCGCGCGAGGCTGCCGGCGTATGCCAGACGGTCTGCAGGCTCTGACGCCGCTCCACCGCGCGTTCGAGTGCGGTACCGAACTGGTCACGCATGTCCTCGGCGTATTCCTCCAGGGCAGCGCTGTCCCCGGCCAGCCATGCAGCCGCTGCCGTGCCGGCATGCTCGCCCGAGATCACCGCCGCGGCAATGCCGGCTCCGGTGATGGGGTGGGTCAGGCCCGCGGCGTCGCCGACAAACAGCGTGCACCCCTCGTGCAGGCGCTCGCGCGGGCCGCCAACGGGAATCGCACCCCCGGTTCGGCGCAGAACCACCGCCCCGGTCAGCCCTTCGGCGGTCAGGCGGCGGTGGAGATCGTCCAACGGTGTCTTCATCTCCCGCTGGAGGGCCGGATCGACGCCCAGGCCGAGATTCGCTTCGTGCCCCCGCGGGAACAGCCACGCATAGCCGCCGGGATAGTCGTCGGAGAGCCAGATCAGCGTCTCCTCGACGGGCCGGTTGAGCGGCACCGTGTATTGCCGTGTCCGCAGCGTTCGCAGTCTCGGCAAACCGAGCCGCGCAGCCACGGTCGAATGGGGACCGTCGGCCGCAACCAGTGTCCGGTATCGCAGCGACACCTCGCGCCCGTGCAAGCGCACCGTGGCCTGCTGCCGCAGGGGGTCGAGATCGGTAAGTCGGGCCGGATTCCACAGATCGGCACCCTGCGCGCGCGCCTCCCGGGCAAGCGCGCGATCGAACTCTGCTCGATCGATTATCAGGCCCGGAAAGTCGCTTCGATGAATCTGCCCGGAGGGAAGGATGCTGGCCATGCCGCCGATCGTCTGCCGGCGCACCGGGAACTCGCGCGCGTAGCGGGACATCGGGGTCGGGATGAATTCGGCACACTGCACCGGTTCGCCGAGCACCCGGCGCCGGTCGACCGCGACCACGTCCAGGCCCGCCGCCGCAGCCCGGCCGGCTGCGCTGGCCCCGCCCGGCCCGAGGCCAACCACCAGGAGGTCGGCGGTCCTCACGACGGCCGCGCGTCGGCGGCGCCGGAGGAGACCGTGGTCTTTGCGAGCGCGTTGCGCAAAACGGTCAGAAAGTCGTCGGGGGTGAGCATCAGCATCTCGACCGCGTGTCGGTCGAAGAAGCGGCGGATGTTTGTCTCCAGCTCGCCGACCGGCGTGTCCCGGAGACTGGCCTCCAGGTCGACCACCGTCCGGCCGGGCTTCACGAAGAAATCCCCCGTGATCCAGACCTGCTTGATCCGGTCGCGGGCGTGGTCCATCGCCAGCGCCGCCCGCATCAGGCCGCCGGCCGACTTGTGCAGACCCTCCAGTACCCCGGCTTCCGCTGATGGCCGATCGTGCTGATAGATCCACTCCGGAGCGTCGATTTCCGCGAGCGCCTCGGCAAACTTGCGTTCCTCCGCCTCATTCAGTGCGTCGGACCACTCCAGTTCAACGTCGAAGGCGTCGGCGAACGCAGCTGCCAGGCTCTGCTCCACCTCTTCGAAGGGCGGGAGCTGACCGAGCAGATCCTTCAGGTTCGCGACCCGATCGCGTGCCGATGAGATCGCCTTGTCCGACAGCTTCTCCGCGGGTATGCGCAGCACGCGGAGCATCCGCTCGACGTCGAAATCGATCAGCAGGGGCCCCTGATACAGAATGGATTCGCCGTCAAAGGCGCCCCCGGTGCCGGAGATCTTGCGCCCGTCCACCTCGATGTCGTTGCGCGGACGGAACTGCGCATCGACCCCGAGCGCGCTGATGCCGCGGGCAGCCGCCTGACAGATGCGTTCGGCGATCGCGGGCATTTCTGCGCTGCCGAGAAAACGCTTGTCGAGGTAGAGTTCCCAGCCGATCTGGGTCTCGTCGAAGTAGATCGCACCGCCTCCGGTGATCCGTCGCTGGATGTCGATGCCGTTTTCTGCGCAATAGTCGCTGCGCAGCTCCTGGTCGACACTCTGGTGAAAGCCGACCAGCGCGCATGGCCGGAAGCGCAGGAATCGCAGCGTATGGGGCGAGGTCCCTTCCTGGTGCGATTCCAGCAGTGCACGGTTGAGCGCAAGGTTTTCGGCGGCGCGGCGCAGGCCGGTATCGATTACGCGCAGGGTCTTCTGATCACGCATTGTCGGGCTCCAATAACATCAGGAAGTCGTTCGGTAACCGCTCCACAATGGTCCCGGACGACGGATACATCGCGTTCGGGGCCGGGGTCTGAAGATCCGGGACCGTAGTGTTCACGCAGGGATTCCTGTACGCGGTCCGGAAGCGGACACGACCGGGATGCCGATGCCGCGAACTCCGGCGCGGCGGCGCGCCTCCTCGCGCAGGATGGTGTCGATGTCCAGTTCGAGCCCGTCGGACGCGTCCTGTACCGCCATCACCTCGTCACCCACCACGATGGAGCAGCACGCCGGCGTCACCCGCACCTTGCGCCCCAGGCGCGCGGCCAGTTCCACCGCGCCGTCGGCCGGGTGCGCAATGCCGTCGAGCCCGGCCATTACCGCGTAGGTGTCGATCTGCATCCGGGACTCGCCTGGTGGCCTTGCGCAGCCGAGCAGCAGCGAGGTGTCGGGAAGGGCCTGGCGGGCCGACTGGAAGAAGCGTCCGACATCGGAGGAGTCCGGGGTCACGAAGGGCTTTTTTTCCGGCGCATAGAAGGGCATCACGACGACCAGGACCACCGCGTCGGGCAGATGCCGCTGGATGATCTCCAGCGCCCGCCATTCGCCGAGCATCCGCCCGTAGTGCAGGCCGATCACGATGTGGGGCACCACCCGCATCGAGGTGCGGACCAGATTTTCCAGAGTGGCCTCGAAGTCGTCGACCGAGCGGCGCAGGTGATAGACGTTCGTGATGGTCTCCTGGGCGCCGATCACGTCCATCATCGCAACGTCGACGCCCGCGTCCGCCATCGCAAACGCGGCGTTTTCATCCATCAGCGCGGCGTGGGCGGCAATGCGGAATTCGGGATGGCTGTCCTTGATGCGCCGGATGGTCTCGTAATAGGGGGCGTATTCGACCTCGTTGCGATGGTTCGACCCGCCGGTCAGCAACAGGCCTTGTGCGCCGTCGTCGATCAGTTCGTTCACCACCCGCCAGAGGGCCTCGGGGGTGCGCGCAGGAATCATCGGTTCCAGGATGGCGGCCTTGCAGTGGTCGCACTGCAGCTTGCATTCGCTTCCGGTGACCGATACCGCAGGCCACGCGTTCTTTCCGCAGCTCTTTATCTCGGAGGTCTGGTAGGACTTGAAGGTGGGCGTGTAAAAGTGGACCGGGTGCGCGACGCGTTCCGGGACTTGATGGCCCGATTGATGCCCGGGTTGCTGACCAGGTTGCTCGAGGTCCCGGACCAAGTCGGCGTCGAGTTCGAGATCCTGCAGGGGTTCCACCGCCTGCACCAGTTGCTGCCAGTTGCTCATCACGACGAACCCCCGTTTGAATTTGGTTTCGCTGCGGCTTGGCCCGCCGGGCCGAATGGCAGCATTTCGACCCCATGGTCCCATCAGTGTCTGCGCCACTGTCTGATCCAAATCAACTCGGAACAGGATTCGAATGGCCTAAAGTGTAGGCAACAAGGTTCAAAAATGAAGGCAAGGATGCAACCGGGAAGCGCTGAAAAAAGCCATCCTGGCTTTCTCAGCGCACGCTGCGCTGCACAGATAATTTGCAGGTGACATCAGAATCCACCACCCAAGGTGGCCGATTCTGGCGGCACCTCCAGGTGCTGCAGGGAAACGCCGATTAACCGGCGTTTCCCTTGCGGCCGGCAATGTTTTCTGCGCCGCAATACAAAATGGACTGCTGGCGCCAATTGGCAGGGGAAACGCGATGACAAAAAATTCAGCACAATCCGGCCTGCGCTTCCGGCGGCTGGCGTGCAGGGTGACAGACGATGGCCTGCGCAGCGCTGGTGAACACGCACGACTTGACGCTCAGCTCCTGCGCGGCGGACCGGCGCTGCGCTTTGCCCGTTACCCCGTCAGTGCCCGGCCGGGCGCTCATGAGCTGGCCACGATTGCCGTGCGCGGGGACTATTGCGAGGAACAGGGCATCGAGGTCGTTCCCCGGCTGACCGGCGGCGGTGCGTTGTACCTCGACCCGGCGCAGTTGTGCTGGTCGCTGGTCTTGCCGACGGGGCATTCCGGGCCAGCCCGACTCGCAGACATCCTTGCGCTTCATGGGGAGGCGATGGTGGCCGCCCTCGATCGTCTGGACGTCGCGGCGAAATTCGTCTTTCCGAACGACGTGGAAGCCGGAGGCCGCAAGCTGGGCAGTGGTTTCGCCGCTCGCCACGGCGACCGGGTCCTGCTGCAGGGCAGCCTGCTGGTCGCAACGCCGGACGCGGAAACGATGCTGAAGGTTCTGCGTGTTCCAACAGAAAAGCTCTCTCACGAAGGCGTGCTCAGCGCCCGCGAACGCCTGAGCAGCGTCAGCGCCATGCTGGGATATCCCCCCAGGCTCGCGCAGATCCTTGAAGCGCTGAAACACTCGCTCGCCGAGGCCTTCCAGCTGGACCTCGATCCGGCCGCAGAAGCAGCCCCTGTGGGCCCGGACCTCGTGAGAACAGCCCCCGCGGCGACAACGCACACCCGCTCATCCACCGGCCTCTCCCCGGACGCGATGAAGGCCTTCGTGAAGACGGCCGGCGGCGCGATCTACCTCGAACTCGAGGTCGATTCGGCGGGGTCAGTCAACCGCGCGCTGTTCAGCGGCACCGTCCAGTTCAGCCCGTCCGATCTGCTCATCCGGCTGGCGGATGGCTTGCGCGGTAAACGGCTCGACGATTGCGCGGCTGCCCTGCGCGCGGGTCTTGAAGCGGTTGCCGATGTCGATCTGCTTGGCTTCGGGGCCGACGATATCGAACACCTGCTGGACCTGGCGGTCGCGCGCAGATCCCAGGCGGCGCGGTTCGGCATGAACCGGGAACAGAGCAACACCCTGATTGTGCACAGCCCGGGGGGCGAGGCTGCGGAAGACATCCTGCGTCAGGCCACGGTGATGCTGGTTCCCTACTGTGCCAAGCTCGCGGACTGCAAGTTCCGTTTCCGGGACGGCTGTTCCGAGTGCGGCAAGTGCGAGGTGGGCGATGCCTACGCGATGGCGCGGGAGCGGGGTCTGCGTGTGGTGTCCATCACGAACTTCGAACACCTGCAGGAGACGCTGACGGAAATGCGCTCCGACGAGGTCCCGGCCTATGTCGGAATGTGTTGCCAGAGCTTCTACCTGAAGCGTCACTACGCGTTTCAGGAAGCCGGCATCCCCGCGGTTCTGACCGACATCAGCGGCGCGACCTGCTATGAACTGCGGGAGGAGGACCTGGCCTACAAAGGCCGGTTCCGTGCCCAGGCGCACCTGAAACTCGACGTGGTCGAGAAGGTGATGCATTTCGTGCCGCCGCTTCCGAAGACACGGGAAGCGACCGATAGCGAGGACTGACTACGGTGATCGGCGATAACGGGGACAGATTTATAAATCTGTCCCCGTTATTGGTCCACCCCAACCCTCCCCCGCAAGCGGGGGAGGGAGCTTTCATCGTCGGGGGTGGCGCAGAGGGCCATGGGAGTTAGCCCGGGCGGGGGGTCGCTTTTCCGGCGGATTCGGATGCCGCGATCAGTCCCTCGAGCGAGAGGTTCTCGCCGGTGATTCGGCCGGCGTCCGGGCCGAGGAGATAGAGGTAAGGGCCGACCACCTGTTCTGGCCTGGGCAGCAGCCGGGCGTTCTCCCCGGGGTAATGGAGCGCACGAAAGCGGGTGCGCACGGGGCCGGTGTCGATGCCGTTGACCCGGATGAAGCCCTGATCGCCGGAGTGTTCCCGCGACAGGATGTCGATCAACGCGTCCTGCCCCGCCTTTGCGATGCCGAAAGCACCCCAGAAGGCCTTGCGGGCGTTCTGGGTCGATACCACGATCGAGCCCTGCCGGCTGTCTTCCAGCATCGGCAAGACCGCCTGCGTCAGCATCACCGGACCATTCAGGTTGGCCTGCATCACCTGACCCCACAATTCGGGTTCGTAGTACTTCAGCGGGGTCAGGGTGCCCGCCCAACCGGCGTTCAGTACAAGGCCGTCGAGCCGACCGAGCGACTGCAGCACGTTCTCGGCGAGGTCGGCATAGTCCTTTACGGTCGCACCCTCGTGATTCAGCGGGTAGATCGCAGGCTGCGGGTTGCCGCGGGATTCGATGGTGTCGTAGACCTTCTCCAGCCGCTTGATGTCGCGGTCGAGCAGGACGATCGTCGCACCGGCCGCGGCGGCAGCAAGGCTCACGGCGCGACCGATGCCGTCGGCCGCGCCGGTCACCAGGATCACCCGGCCCGAGAGGGTCCCGGGATCAGGCCGGTAGTCGAGAAGGGCGCTGGGATCGAGTTCGGGCAAGGCCGTCTCCTTTGAGTTAGCGTAAAAGTCGCGCATTGCTCCCTCTCCCGCTTGCGGACAAGGTGCCCAAGGGCCGGGGACCGATTTGCAAATCTGTCCCCGGGGCGCCGGGAGCGACTCGAGCCGCCGCAGGCGGGCCCGAAGGGCGGAGAGCAGGATGCCCTTAGTAACGGGGCCAGGGGTGAGGGCCGGGCCCGGCGCTGAGCCCCCACCCCAACCCTCCCCCGCAAGCGGGGGAGGGAGCATTCATGGTCCCGGGTGGCGCAGAAAGCCATGAGAGTTGGCGCGAAAGCTGCCATCCCGCCCCTCAACCGCACGCGAGAAAGGGAATTTTCATCTTCAGGGGCAGCTCGGGGCGCCATGACAGTTCGCCCTGCATTCTAGCAGCCTGTCAGACTCCGTGCCGTTTCAGACGCCCGGGCTTGTTTCCCGACCACGAGTCGATTAATTTGCATTAACGGCGCGACAGGATCGTGCAGCGTCAGTATTGAGCGTGGCCGAATGACCAGGCCGTTCCTGGGCAGCTGGCTCGCGGATCACGAGTCCCACGAGCTGGAGTTTCAGGATGAAGCATGAACCACGCGCATCGCCGAGACAACCGGCTCACGGGGAGCCGGTAAAAGCCGCGCCGGCCCGTGATCCCGGCCACGGGGTGGCTGAACCAGGGCGTCCAGAGCCGGCACAGGCCGCGAGCATGCTTCTCGAAAGCGAACGCCAGCGTCAGGCGGTGCTCGATGCGCTGTCGGCACAGATCGCGGTGCTCGATGCGTCGGGCCGCATCATAGCGGTGAACGAGGCGTGGCGTCGCTTCGCGCGGGAAAACGATGGCGACGCGTCGCTTGAATACGGCATCGGCATCGATTACTTCGAGGCCTGCCTGCAGCGATCGGACAATGATCCGGAGCAACTGGGCGAGCAGGCCTGTGAAGGGATCCGGGCAGTGATCGCCGGCAAACGTCCGGAGTTTTCCCTGGAGTACCCCTGCCATCACCCCGAATACCCACGGTGGTTTCTGCTAACGGTGACACCCCTTGAAGACGGCGTCGGCGGCGCCGTGGTCGCACACCTGGACATCAGCTCCCGAGTGCGCGCGGAGCAGGAGAGTCGGCTGCGGCGGGAGGAAGTCGCGCACAATGCGCGTCTGAGTTCGGTAACCGTTCTCGCGGCGTCGCTGGTTCACGAACTGGCTCAGCCTCTCGCTGCTGCAAGCCTTTACAGCGAGTCCCTGGTAACGCTGAGCGCACAGGAGCCGGTGGACCGAGAACAACTGATGAACGCGTCAACGGACCTGCGCATGCAGGTCGATCGTGCGATCGGCATCATCGACGGCCTGCGCCATTTCATGCGTCGGGGCGAGATCCACACCGAAGTCTGTGAATTCCAGAAACCCATCCGCGAGGCGGTTTCGCTGGTAATGCCGCTGGCGCGCAGAAAATCGGTACGACTCGAACTCGACCTACCGCCGGAACCCGTGCTGGCCCGGATCAATGTGTTGCAGATCGGGCAGGTACTCGTGAATCTGGTCTGCAACGGGATCGAGGCTATCGACCGCAACGATTCCGAGGATCGCTGGATCAGCATTCACCTGCGCGCTGCCAAACAGCAGGCGACGGTGACGGTGATTGATTCCGGCCCGGGGCTTTCGGCAGAATGGAATACAAAGATGTTCGAAGTATTCGAAACGGAAAAGAATACCGGAATGGGTATGGGCCTTGCGGTATCGCGAACGATCGTGGAGGCGCACGGGGGCAGGCTTTGGGCCGAAACCGACGGAGCGCCGGGGGCTGTCCTGCGCTTTTCGCTGCCAGTCAGGCGCAACGGGGGTGATGGGTGAGTGATTCACAGATGGTGATCCTCCTCGATGATGACCCCGCGATGCGGCGATCCCTGTCACTTGCGCTCGAGCTCGCGGGCTACGTGGTGCAGGCCCATGGCTCGGCCGAGGAGCTGTTCGACGCTATCCAACCCGAGCAGTCAGGATGCCTGCTGCTGGATCTCAAGATGCCCGGTATGGACGGTCTGGCGGTTCAGGAAGAGCTTCAGGCTCGCGGCTGCACCCTTCCGGTGATCTTCATCTCCGCGTTCGGCGATATCCCGAGCACCGTCCGGGCCCTGAAGGCCGGTGCGGTCGATTTCGTCGAGAAGCCATTCTCGACGGAGGCCCTGCTGGCGAGAGTCGAGGAGGCCTTCGCCGAGGATTCGCGCCAACGGGATCAATACGCGCTGCAGGGCAGGATTGCCTCGCAGATCCGTGAACTGACACCCAGAGAGCTCGAGGTCATGCAGTTCGTCACCGAGGGGCTCAGTAACAAGGAGATCGCGCGCGAGCTGGGAATCAGTCCGCGCACCGTGGAGAAGTATCGCGCCCGGGTGATGGAAAAGATGCGCGCCGACAGCATCGCCGATCTGTGTCAGATGGTCGCGACCGCACCAGATGCGGTTGGCAACGGTAGGGAATTAGGCAGCGACATTTGAAGACCGCCGCGTCGATCTACGCGCCGGCCACGGGCGTCACCCCGCCGGCCGCACCAGGTCTGGAATTTCGTCGGTGATCGCGGCCGCGGCGGCCTTCTGGCCGCTCTGGACCGCTGCCTCCAGCGTCGACGGGAGTCCCCGGGCGCAGTAATCGCCGGCGAGGTAGAGGCCGGGAAGCGGGGTCCGGGTATCCGGGCGCCGGTCGTCCAGTCCCGGCCGGGCATCAAGCGTTGCCATCCTTTCGCAGATCACGTGCCCCTGTTCCGGCTCGCCAAGTCCGGGAAAGGTCGCGGCGAGTTCCCGTCCAACCCTCCGCCAGCGGCTGTCCGCGTTGGGCATCGGGTACGCGTCGGCTGCGGAGATCACCACCGAGAGCCAGTGAGAATCCCCGACCAGTCTCCTGGGCACCAGCCAATGGCCGTGCTGGCCCAGCAGCCCGATCAAGGGGGGGAGTTCGGGGGGCGTCTTGCCGTAGTGCAGGTAGACGGTACAGATGGAGCGCTCGCCCAATTCCGCCAGATTCCGGCGCAGTGCGTCGAGCGCTGGTTTCGCGGGCAGCAGGCGAACAGCCGAGCGCTGGGCGGTGGCCAGGACCACCTGGCCGGCGGCGAGGGTCTCCCCGTGGCGCAAGGTCAGCAGGAACCCGTCGTCGTCCCGTGCTTCGATCCCCTGGACCCGAGTGGCCAGACGTATCGTCGCACCCAGGGTCCGCAACTGCTGCAAGGCCGGTTCCGCGAAGAGTTCGCCCAGTGGCCGGCGCGGGATCAGCAGACGGGCGGGGCCGTCACCGGCCAGCAGGGTCTGGCGCAGCACGCTCTGGAAAATCCGGGCCGACGCCTCCGCGGGCGGCGTGTTCATCACGGCCAGGCTTAGCGGTTCCCAGAGCCTTTCCCGCAACCCGGCAGGTTGGGCGTTTCTCCGGAGCCAGTCGGCCACGGGCAGGTCCCGGGTCAGCGGCCGATGCAGCATCCGCCACGCGCCCGTCAGGCCTAGAAGACGGCGCGGCAGTCCTTCGTCCCGGGACGCGTCGTAGAAGGCCGCACCGAGGTCCCGGGTGCGGGTGGAGCGGGGAGCCAGCAAGGAGCTCTCCGGAGCGCCGTTGGGCACGTGCCTGCGCATCAGCAGGCGGAAGGGAACCGGATGCAGTGCGAGGATCGGGTTCACCCCGACCGCGCGCATCTGCGATAGCGCGTGACGGCAGGCCCCCACGAGGATGTGCTGGCCGTTGTCCAGCCGTGTCCCTTTGGAGTCGATTGTCCGAGCCCGCCCGCCGGGCGTTGGTGCGGCCTCGATCAGCACCACCTTGCGTCCGGCTCGCGAGAGGACCAGTGCGGCGGTGAGCCCGGCCCAGCCCGCTCCAATGACCGCGACGGGATCTCCGTTCATTTCGTCGGCCGGGCGCTGCGCGCGGTGCGCCACGCGATCCAGAGCTTTCGCACCGGGGTCAGGCGGATCCGGTGTTCCAGCACGCGGTAGCCGTCTTGTTCGATCTCGTCGAGCAGCGTCCGGTAGATTGCGGCCATGATCAAACCCGGTCGCTGGGCGTGGCGGTCCTCGTCCGGCAGGTGGGCGAGCGCCCGGTCGTAGTGCTCACGTGCCCGGGAAGCCTGGAAGGCAAACAGTTCCCGGTGCGCGTCACGGGTGATGTTGGTCTGGAACTCCTCGGGCTTCACGGCGAAGCGTTCGAGCTCGTCCAGCGGGATGTAGACCCGGCCGCGGACCGCATCCTCGTGCACGTCACGAAGGATGTTGGTCAATTGCATGGCCGTGCCCAGATCATGGGCGTATTTGAGGGTGCGTCGGTCCGTGAAGCCGAAGATGCGCGCTGACAGAAGCCCGACCACGCTGGCGGCGCGGTAGCAGTACAGTGAGAGCGTCGCGAAGTCCGGGTAGGCATCGTATTCGAGGTCCATCTGCATGCCGTCGATGATTTCCTCGAAGTACTCCTGCGACAGATCGAAGGGGGCGAGGTGCGGTTCCAGTGCGCGCGTGATCGGGTGCCGCGGCGCGCCCTGGAACGTCCGCTGCCCCTCGTCGCGCCACCACTCCAGCTTGGCGAGGGCCACGGAGGGTTCCCGGCAGTCGTCGACGACGTCATCGACCTCGCGGCAGAAAGCGTACAGGGCCGTGATCGCGCGACGGCGTTCCGGATTGAGGAAGCGGAAGGCGTAATAGAAGCTCGACCCGCTGCGGGCCGCCTTGTCTTCGCAATATTCGTCGGGAGACATGGACTCTCGGGGGATTCGGATCCGGAGCGGCGAACGATAACGTGAAAACCCGCGGAGCGTCATCTTGACCGTAGAAGGCCAGCTCCCTGGGCGACATGCCCCGGGCGTTTGGATCGCCGAGAGGACTCGCCTCCTGCAGGGGGCCGGGGCAGCCGTGTGGGAGGGTGCCTTGCACGCGAATGGGCGTCGGATTGGCCCCGGGCGTGTCTGGCGCGCCTGCGGCGCGTTCGCGAGCAGGCTCGCTCCTACAGGGGCGGGCGGCGGCGTTTGGGCGCCACGCTGCGACCGAGGACCAGCACCCAGTCGCCGGTGCGCAGCCGAGGTCTCGAGAAGACGTTCTCCTGCTGGCGCAGGCGCCAAAGGACCCGGGCGCCGCCCTGGATGATGGCCCGGATCTCCAGGCCGAGGCGCCCGCGCAACGCGCGCCCAAGGGGCGCGCCCGCGCGCAGCAGCCGGTCTGCGCGGCCGTACTGGTGGTGCATCAGCGAGCGCATCCGGAAGTCGCTGACGCGATCGCGGAAATGGGCTTCGGTGACGCCATGGACCGCCATCTCATCCTCGGGAACGTAGATGCGCCCGTGCTCGGCGAAGTCCTGATCAAGGTCCTGGTAAAAGTTGATCAGCTGCAACGCAGAACAGACCGCATCGGAGCAGGCCAGATTCTCCGGCGAGGCGTGGTTGGTGAGGTGTAGCAGCAGGCGGCCCACCGGATTGGCGGAGCGCCGGCAGTAGGCCATCACCTCGCCGAAGTCCCGGTAACGCGTCTTGTCCAGGTCCTGGATGAAGGCGTCGGCGAGATCGGTGAACAGCCCGACCGGCAGGTCGAAGCGGCGCAGGGTATCCGCCAGAGCACGCCATTCGGGCTCGGCCTCTGCGGAAGGATCGTCGAGGGCACGCCCCCGCGCCTGCATCCGTTCGAGGGCCAGACGCCTGTCCGTGGTCGGGCGGGGATCCTCGTCCGCGAGGTCGTCGGCATCCCGGGCGTAACAGTAGATGGCCGCGACCGGATCCCGGAGCCCCCGCGGCAGCAGGCGCGACGCAACCGGAAAGTTCTCGTAGTGGCTTGCGGCCCGCCGCCGGCAGTGGGCGTAGGCCGCCGCGACTTCGCGGTCAGCTGCCATCAGAGGTGGGTGATTCGGGCGACCCGGCTGACCCGGGCGGTTTATCGGAGGGATCACCGGCAGCGGGCCGTCGCAACGTGGCATCGACCGTGTCCGGGACCGTTGGCTGCTTGCGTGCCCGGATACCCAGCTCCGCGAAGCGGCGCGCACTCGGCATCACCTGCCGTTCCAGGTTGCCTACGGTCGCGTTGAAGGCCTCCGCGCCCTGTTCCAGCGACCGTCCCAGGCGCCCCAGGTGCTCCGTGAGGCCGCCCAGACGCGTGGTCAGTTCAGCGCCCAGATCACGGATCTCCAGCGCATGCGCGGTCAGTCGCGCCTGCTGCCAGCCATATTCCACCGCGCGCAGCAGCGCGATCAGCGTGCTCGGGGTCGCGAGCAGGATCTGTCGTTCCAGCGCCTGTTCCAGCAGCGAGGGATCGTGCTCGAGCGCGCTGGCCAGAAACTGATCCCCGGGCAGGAACAGCACGCTGAATTCGGGGGTGTGTTCCAGGCCGGCCCAGTAGCGCTTGCCCGAAAGTTCGACCACGCGTGCCCGGAGCTGCTGGGCGTGGCGTTTCAGCGCCGTCGTGCGCGCCCCGGGCTCGGTGGCATCCACGGCGGCCAGATACGCATCAAGCGGGGTCTTTGCGTCCACCACCAGCGCACGGTCCCCGGGCATGTGCACGATCATGTCCGGCCGCTGGCGGCCCTGCTCCCCGGTTAGTGCCGCCTGCTCGGTAAAGTCGCAGTGCGCGCTCATGCCGGCGAGCTCCACTGCCCGGCGCAGGGTGAGCTCGCCCCAGCGCCCGCGCACGCCGGGTCGCGACAGTGCCTGCACCAGGTTGCGGGTCTCCTTTTGCAGTTCCCCGTGGTCGACGCTCAGTCGCCGCAGTTGCTCGTTCAGGGAGGCAAAGGCGGTCTCGCGCGAGTTCTCCATGGACCGGATTTCGGCCTCGGTCCGGGCCAGTGTCTCCCGAATGGGTTTCACGAGGTCCTCGAACCGGCTCTCGCTGCGGCTGAGTTCGTGCTGGCCGCGCAGCAGTTGCTGGTTCAGCACCGATTGAGCGAGCCGGAGAAACTGCGCGTTGTTCGCGCGCAGCGCGTTGTTGGCCAGTGCCGAGAAGGCATTGCCCAGTTGCTCGCGGGCTTCCTCGAAGCTCGCCTGCAGGTCCTCGCGGCGCAGCTCGGCGTAATCGCGCTCGGCCTCGAGGCGGGCGTTGTCGGTCATCAGCACCTGCAGGCGCGCGTTCAGGCGGCTGCTGGCCCAAGCATGGCCGATGCCGACACCGAGGACGAACAGGGCGGCCGCAAAGGCCCAGACGATCGCCGGAACTCCGGTCAGCTCGCCAGGCATCGCGCCCCGCCGGGCAGACCCTCGAGCCAGGCCCAGAAGTCTCCCGGCTCCGCCAGGTGTGCGTCCGCCGCCCACGAGTGCGTATTCTCGCCGGCTTCGATATAGCCCCAGCCGGCGACCAGCGTGCGCATGCCCGCCGCGCGCCCGGCGGCGATGTCGCGCTCGGCGTCACCGATGTAGACGAATGCGTCGGGTTCGCCCCGGGCCTGTCGCGCGGCGTGACGCATCGGTTCCGGGGACGGCTTGCGCTGGGGCAGGGTGTCGCCGCTGACGATCGTCGCGAACCGGGAGGTCAGGCCCAGCGTGTCCAGCAGGGGCATCGTGAGCCAGGCGGGCTTGTTGGTGACGACACCCAGACAGAGCCCCCGCGCCTCCATCTCGGCCAGCGCCTCCTGCATCCCGGGGAAGAGTCGTGTCGCGTCGCACAGGTGCTCGGCGTAGAGGTCGAGGAAGCGCTGCTTCAGCGGTTCCCGCGCAAGATCGTCGAGGTCGGGGAACCCGAGCTGCACCAGTGCGCGCGAGCCGTGCGACACGTGCCCGCGCACCGCTTCGTAGGCCAGCGGCGGAAGCCCGTGTTCGCCCATCAGGCGTTCGAGTGCCCCGTGCATGTCCGGTGCGGTGTCGAGCAGCGTGCCATCGAGATCGAACAGCACGCCGGTCAGCGGGCGTCTCATGCTCCGGTTTCCACTCCGGCCTCCGGACGCCGAGCGTGGAGGAGGTAGTTCACCGCCACCGAACGGGTCAGGCGGTAACGGCGGGTCAGGGGCGAATAGGTCAGGCCGCGCAGTTCGCCCACGTCGACGCCCCCCGCGCGCAGGGCCTCGCCCAGCTCCGAAGGCCGCAGAAACCGGGCGTATTCGTGGGTTCCAGCAGGCAGCAGGCGCAACACGTACTCGGCTCCGATGATCGCCTCCGCGAACGCCCGTGGGGTGCGGTTGATCGTGGACAGGAACAAATGACCACCCGGTGCGACCAGCCGGCACAGAGCCTTGACCGTCAGCTCAGGGTCCGGGACATGCTCGAGCATCTCCATGCAGGTGACCACATCGAAGGCGTCGGCGTGCTGTTCGGCGTATTCCTCCGCGGTGGACTGGTGGTAGGTCACCGCAACGCCGCTCTCTTCGGCGTGGCCCCGGGCGGCCTGGAGGTGTTCTGCGCCGGCGTCGATGCCGGTTACCTCGGCGCCCCGCAGCGCCATCGCCTCGGCCAGGATGCCCGCACCGCAACCGACGTCGAGCACCCGCTTGCCGCGCAGGCGGGCGTGTCCGTCAATCCAGTTCAGGCGCAGGGGGTTGATTGCGTGCAGGGTCGCAAAGGGTCCGGTTGCATCCCACCAGTCCTCGGCGCGGGAGGTGAACTTCGCGACCTCGGCGGCATCGACGTTGGCCGGACGGGACGCGGAATCCGTTGTGGTCATCGCGTTTCGGCTCCGTTCAGTGCGCCCCGTGGACGCGTTCCTGCCAGGTTTCCACCAGGCGCTTGAGTTCGTCGAGATCGAGCGTAAGCAGTTCCCGGTCCCGGAGCAATGCACGGCCGCCGACGAAGACGTCGGTCACCGCGTGCCGGGTCGCCGCGTAAACGATCTGGGTGTGGGGGTCGTGCGCGGGCTGGTACTCGAGATCCCCAAGGTCGATGGCAATGAGATCAGCCAGCTTGCCTGGCTCGAGCGAGCCGATCCGCTCCTCGAGTCCGAGTGCTCGCGCACCGTTCAGGGTGGCCATTTCCAGTGCCTGCGGCGCACCCACAGCAGCCGCGTCTCCGGACACCCCCTTGGCCAGCAATGCCGCCGTGCGCATCTCGCCGAGCATGTCGAGATCGTTGTTTGATGCGACGCCATCGGTGCCGAGTGCCACGTTCACGCCACTCGAGAGCAGCTGCTGAACCGGGCAGAAGCCCGACGCCAGCTTCAGGTTCGACTCCGGGCAGTGAACCACCGACACCGGGGTTGCCGGGAGCCGGGCCAGCTCCGCCTCGTCGAGCTGGGTCATGTGCACCGCGGCAAGCGGCTGTTCGAGCAGGCCCAGCCGCCCCAGTCGCTCCAGTGGGCGTTCGCCATGCTCGGTGACGGCGGAGGCCACCTCGTGCGCGGTTTCGTGCACATGCATGTGCACCGGAATACCCAACGAATCCGCACGGCGGCGGATTTCCACCAGACTCTCGTCGCCGACCGTATAGGGGGCGTGCGGGGCGACGGTGAAGCCGATCCGTTCATGACCCTGCCAAGCGGCGACGAGATCGGCCCCCTTGCTGAAGTACTCACGGGTGGTGGCGGCCCAGGGGGTCGGAAAATCGATCACCGTCAGGCCAAGCACGCCGCGCATCCCGGTCTCGTCGACCACGCGGGCGGTGTCTTCGGGAAACAGGTACATGTCGCTGAAACAGGTCGTTCCGCCGCGGATCATTTCCGCAATCGCCAGGAGGCTCCCGGCGTGCACGAATTCGGGCGATAGCAGTCGGGCCTCCGCGGGCCAGACGTGGTTGTGAAGCCAGTCCATCAGGGGGAGATCGCTGCCAACCCCGCGCAGCAGGGTCATTGCCGCGTGGGTGTGAGCGTTTACGAAGCCGGGCAGTAACGCATGGGCCGGCAGGTGCCGCTGCGCGGCGCCTGGGTACCGGGCAAGAGCCGCCTCGCGGGGAAGGACCGCCACGATCCGGTCGCCATTCACGACTACCGCGTGGTCGCCCAGGGCGGTGCCGCGCGGCACCATCGGCAGCACCCACCGCGCGCTCAGAATGAGGGTCTCGGGCATCGTTCAGATCTCTGGGTGATGTGTCCCCGCCCTTCGGGCAAAGCTGGGCCACCCCGGATTGTACTGGCCTCGCGGCGATCCGAAAAACCGGCGCCCGGTTTCGAACCGGACGCCGGCTGCGCGGATGGCCGCCGCACCGCCTCCCCGTCAGGGGCCACCGGGCGAAAGATCGCCCGGATTCGTCAACGGCCGTTGAGGCTGATCCGGCCGGGGCCGCTCAGGGCGATTGCGATGCTGGCAAGCAGGAACATGCCCTGCAGCTCCAGTTGCCAGCCGCCGTGGGCAGTCAGTTCGAAGAATTCGTGGGAGTGCGCGAGGTGGAAGGCGAAGGCCATCGTGATCGCGGTCAGGAGCGCTCCGATGCGGGCATGCCAGCCGATAATGATCAGGATCGGTGCGAGCACCTCACCGATGTACACGCCGTAGGCGACTTCGGCCGGGAGCCCCGCATTGACCACCAGCGCCTCGATGCCATCGATACCGTGCAACACCTTGTCGATCCCGTGCATCAGGAACAATACGCCGAAACCCAGTCTCAAGATGAGTTTTCCGGCATCGTCCAGTATTTCCGAATTCATCGAAAGAGTCCCCCTGATTGAATACAACAACGCCGCCCCTTGCGGCTCCGGCGCCAGTCTGAACGCATGTCGCGCATTTGACCAGCGCGTGGGTGCGCAACCCGTGCGCCATGGTTTCGAGCCGCCTCGCACGCGCCAGAGGGTGGCTGCGGCTGAGAGCGCGGTCACCGATCATTGCATCATGAATCCCGCTGGAAGGATCCCACCAGGCGGTTCATGCCGAGCAGTGATGGTTCGATGCGCTTCAGCAGATCCCACAGGGACAGTCCCGGCGGCAGCTGTGGGGCATGCCGGAGTGCGATCACCCAGAAATAATAGTTGTGCGGACCATGTCCGGCGGGTGGCATCGGTCCTCCATACCCGGCACGGCCAAAGTCGTTTTTTCCCTCGGTGAAATCCCGGACACCTTCCGGGAGTTCGGTTACCGATCCCGGAATGTTGTAGAGCACCCAGTGCACGAATCCGTAGGTTCCCCGCGGGGGAACCAGGGGCGCGTCGGGATCGTGACAGAACACCGCGAAGCTGCGGGTCCCGTCCGGGCCCCCGGCCCACGAGAGCGGCGGCGAGATGTCCTCGCCGTCACCGGTGTGCCGTACCGGGATCGACATGCCCGGGATGAAGGCCGGGCTCGTGATCTGCATGTCGGACAGTGCAAATGCCATGGCCGTCTCCTCCGATGTGGTCGGTGTGTACGGGAGTGTAGTGCAGGAAGCGGCCTTCGGTGAGTGCGCGCCGCTTGGTGGCGGCGTACTTCCTTCCCCCCCCCCAACCCTCCCCCGCAAGCGGGGGAGGGGTTCATTGCAGGGAGGGCTCCCCCGCAAGCGGGGGAGGGGGTTCGTCGTGAGGGGTGGCGGATATCGCCTTGATTGTCAGCGGACGGTGATCGTGATCTGTTCGGAGACCACGGGCGGGTCGAAGCTGACATGGCGATAGTCCATGAACAGCAGCTGCAGGGTGTGGGTGCCCTCGGGAAGGTCGAGGGTGCTCTCGGTCTGGCCGCCACCGAAGTGGCGGGTCTGCTCGGAGAAGGGCAGCGAAGCGTCGAGGTCGACCGCTTCAAGCGGCTTGTTTACCAGCAAGTGGTGGTGGCCCGTTCCCTCGACGTCGACACCCGCAGGCGCGACGCCCATGCCGCGCAGCCCCATCCGCACGGTCACCGGCCCTTCGAAGGTTTCACCGGCGAAAGGCGTGATGAAGTAGACGGCGGCATCATCCGGCGGAGCGACGCGCTCCAGCGAAACTGCGAGTGCGGGCGTCAACAGCAGGATGGTTGCGATGGACAGCGTCAATCGATGGGTCATGACTTCCTCCTTTGGTTATCCCGGTCAGGATGAATGCTCCGGGGTGCTTCAAGGGCTCGTGGCTTTATCTCTATGTAATTGTGAGCCCAGCGCACCAAAATGTGTGGAGCAT
>PWRV01000280.1 GCA_003563455.1 Thioalkalivibrio sp. | reverse complement strand
TCCGTTTCCGTTTCCGTTTCCGTTTCCGTTTCCGTTTCCGTTTCCGGGATGATTTCAGGCAGTGACGTTTCCAGGGGGGCCGGTTCGGGCGTGTCGAGAGTGGACTCGGCTACCTCGGGAAGGGTCTCAACCCGCAATTCTGATTCGCGCGGCACACCCTCCTCGTCCTGCGCAGCGGGATCGGGCGGCTCCTGGATCTGCGGCGCCGGGACCTGCGCCCCGGGAGTGGGCTCCGTTGGCCCTGCGATCTCGGTTTCCACCAGGGGACGCAGCAGCAGGAAGGCCGTGAAACCGATCGCCACCAGCAGCACGAACACCAGCACGACGCGCCCAACGGCAGATCGGCTGCTTTCGCCGGGGTCATCCAGCCCCGGGGGGGTATCACGCACGCGGTCACCGGGGCGATCCCAGTCGCGCTCGGCTGAGATACGCACCTCGGCGCTCGCGCTTGAGAGCGGCACCGCGACCCCTCCCGCGCGCCAAAAGGATGGTTCGGACACATCGGTTGACTCGGGACCCGCAGGATGCTCGGCTGCAGCCGGGGCAGCTCGCGGCGGCTTCCCGCGGGCCGCATTCTGCGCATCTTCAGGCGCGCTCGCCTCTGTCGCGGCCGGGTGCTTCGGCAAGTCGTCCGCAACCACAGCATCGGAAGCCTCGTCTTGCGCGGGCTCCGCAGCCAGCGGCGACTCCGACCCGGACCGGGACGGCTCTTCGGAAGAGGACTCAGCAGCTCCGGGCCCGGCGGCACTTGCGCCAGCCCGGTAAAGACCACGATCGATCTCGGACCAGGCGGTTTTCTTGATCGGATCACCGGACGGTGCCTCAGCTTGCGCCTCACGCCCCGAGGCGTGCGGTGGCGTGCTCTCCGCGCTGAGCTGACCGTCTTCAGGCAGCGGCCAGGCATCCTGGCGGTCATCAAAAGGACGCGCGAGTTCCTCGTCCTTGAGTTCCTGCGCCACAGCCCTGGCATCGTCCTCGGTGATCACATGGCTGCTACCGATAAAGCCATACAGCATCAGGCGGCTGCAAATCAGGTTGACGCGTCGGGGCACACCCTCGCTGAACTGAAACACGATGGGCATCACGCCGGGCTCGATGGACGGGTCGCCCGTCCAGCCGGCCCGTTCCAGCCGGTGTCTGACGTACCCGATGGTCTCCTCGGGACTCAGCGGCTCAAGGTGCCAGGCCGCGATCAGCCGTTGGTGCACCTGTTCCAGTTCCGGGCGACGCACGAGGACGCGCAAATCCTCCTGCCCGATCAGAACGATCTGCAGCAGAGGGTGACCGCCGTGCTGCAGGTTGGTCAAAAGCCGCAGTTCTTCCAGCGCCGAGGGGGCAAGATCCTGTGCCTCGTCGATGATCAGCAGGGTACGGAGACCCTGGCGGTGCTGCTGAGCCAGGTATTCCATTAGCCGCATGAGGATCTGTGACTTCTTTGGTGCCTCCGCATTCAGCCCGAAGGCGTGGGCCGTCATCCTCAGGAGATCGTCTGCCTCCAGCTGAGTGCTGACGAGGCTCCCGACGACCACCTCGCGCCGCGGCAGGCTGGCGGTCAGATCGTTGACGAGAGTGGTCTTTCCGGTACCCGGTCGCCCCGTGATCATCACGAAGCCCTCGGCCCGATGCAGCGCATACTGCACCGACGCCTTCGCCCGTTTGTAGCTGCGGTGGTCGAAACGGAAGTTGGCGTCGGAACTGAGGCGGAAGGGATCCGCCTTCAGCCCATAGAAGGCTTCATACATGATGCTGTGCTGCCCTGTTGCACGGGTTTCCGCAGGCCATGATGCCTCGCGATCGCTCTGCCCGCATCCTCTCGCGGGATAACCTTCCGCGGGACACACGGGCACTTTGACGTCGGACTCCGCGGCCGGCCGGGCAAGCCGGCTGCGCGACCGGGGTGCCCCTGGGCGGTGCAGATGCTGCGCGTCCTTTTGGGTTGATAACCATTATATAGACTTTTTGGGTTAAAACTTTATAGCTGGGTGACGTAAAAGCCAGCGGGCAGGAGATCAAGGCTGGACGCCGCTCCCACGATGCCCTTTGGCGAGGGCGGACAAAAAACTCACACCCCCCGGAGGCGGTGTTCCACGGAGGCACAATGGAGATAGCCTCCGGCTGCGATTCCATCGGCGTCTGTGTCAATCCAGGGAGGCCGAAGCCCGCGGCTCCAGGCGCAGGGCATCAAGCCACAGGGTGCCGGCGAGAAAGCGGTCAAAGTGATGGACCGAAGGGTCGCGCCGGAGTTGCAGGTGCAGCAGGGCGGGCTCATCGGCGCCG
Source organism: Thioalkalivibrio sp. (assembly GCA_003563455.1). Taxonomy (GTDB): domain Bacteria; phylum Pseudomonadota; class Gammaproteobacteria; order Ectothiorhodospirales; family Ectothiorhodospiraceae; genus Thioalkalivibrio. Next base: position 3,306 of record PWRV01000280.1, on the reverse strand, counting down.
TCGAGTTCGACCCGGAACGGCGTCCAGTCGAAGGTCGTTGCGGGGACATCCACGCGCGTCCGATCCCCGTTGCCAGGCCGGACATCCAGGTACGGCAGCGCCCGCGTGGTCAGCCGCTCGCCGCGCCAGTGGCCGGAAAGGATCCAGCCGTCGGGGTTGGCCGCCACCGGTATGCGCACCGACGGACGGGACAGCCGGAGTGTCTCCTTGCCGTCGAACTCGAGCCGGAGGCTGGCCGGTTCGCTGACGAACCGTCGCGTGTCCCGCATGGCCTGGCTGCCGGCGGGCATGCGGGTGTCCCAGTCGAGCCCGCGTCCGCCCCCGACCGGGTGCACAAAGTCGCCGTTCGGCACCTGTCCTGGCCGGTAGTCGGGATAGGTCTCGCGCCATGCGGCCATGGCCGCATCATAGTCGCCCTCGCCGAGCACCAGATCCACGAAGTCCAGCAGGGCATTGTCGCCCGGCGGCCGGGGCCCTGGAAGGCGCGCCCAGGCTGCAGGGGCCAGATCAACCCGGTCGTGCTGGCGGGCGAAGCGCAGCACCGCCGACAGGTACAATTCCCCTTCCGGGACGACACGGTCCAGGAGCTCGTCTGGATCGTGGATCCAGCGGCCCGCCGCGAACAGGACCTGTCCGGCCTCACCGGGCTGATCATGAAGCCATTGGCGAAGGTGGTCGGCAGCCAGGTCCGCATCGCCCAGCAATTGCGAGAGCGTGGCTGCCCGCCAGCGTGCCTCCCGATTCCCGGGTTGCGTGGCAACCGACGCGCCAAGGTGGGCACGCAAGAGATCAGGGTCACGGTCGAGATCCCGGCTGACGATCGCGCGGGTGTACCAGCGGCTGTGGTCGAGTGGATAGCGCTGCAGTTGCCGGGCCAGGAAGGTTTCGGCCATCTCCGGATTCTGCCGCCAGTTCGCCTCCACCATCGCCGACAGACGACGGCCGGCAAACCCGCCCCAGGGAATCTCGACCCGGGGTTCGCTCCCCGCAACTTCCAGATCCAGTTCGATCGAGCTCAGGGCCCGGTGCTCGAGCCCGGCGATCGCGATCGCGGCGAGGCCGGCGACACCGAGGAGCAACCGGCGCAGGTAGGTCCGTTTCGACACCGCGATCCCCGGTTCAGGAGGCCTTGCTGATCGGCAGGTTCTGGTTATCCGAAGCCTCCGTTGCTTCCTGATAGCCGTAATACTCGGAGGAGTAGTACGCGTAGTCCGGACTGCTGAAATCGACCCGGTTCAGCACTGTGCCGAGTAGCGGGGCGTGGACCTGCTGCAGCCGCTGCACGGCCACCCTCAGATTTTCCTTGCCGGTCTCGCCCGCTGCGACCGTGACGATGACGCCTTCGACCCGGCGCGACAGCGCGACCGCATCCGCCAGTCCCAGGACCGGCGGGGCGTCGATGATCACGTGGTCAAACAGCTCCGTGCACCCGGAGAGGATCTGTGCGAGGCGGTGCGAACTCAGTAGTTCCGTGGGTTTTGGTGTCGGATTTCCCGCGGGAATCACGGAGAGCCTATCCACCTCCGTATCGCGTATCAGCGAGCGGTCGAGGCGCGACCCCTGCTCGAACTGGGCGATTGCGTTGGTGAGGCCGGGCGCGCGCGGGCAGCCGAAGTCCCGGTGCAGTGCAGGCCTGCGCAGGTCGGCGTCGATTAACAGCACGCGGACACCATTCTGGGCAATCACCGTGGCAAGATTGACTGCGGTTGTGCTCTTGCCCTCACCCTGCGCGGTACTGGTAACCAGCAGGGTCTTCGGCATGCCCTGAGGCATGGAGAACATCAGGCTGGTTCGCAGCGAACGAAATGCCTCCGAAATCGAGCAATCCGGCCGCCGCGCGCTGCAGTGGCTGAGCGCATTACGAAGGCCCGGCGCGTGCCGCCCTTCCCCGCCCATCTCGTCCGAGGCAGCGAGCGGAACCAAGCCCATCACTGGCAACTCGACCAGCCTTTCGATGTCGTCAGCGTGGCGCACGGTCCGGTCGAGAAATTCTAGCAGCAGGGCCAGGCCAACACCGAACATCAGACCGAGCATCGAGGCCAACGCGAGGTTCAGGCCGAGCAGAGGCCGGAACGCATCAATCGGGATCTCTGCCGCATCGATCACCGCGATATTGCTCTCCTGGACCCCGGCGGCTACGCCGATCTCCTTCATGCGCTGCAGCAGACCGTCGTACAACTCCCGGTTGGTCTCGTGTTCCCGCATCAGGATGTTGTACTGCACGGCCTGCTCATTCAGGGCCATGATGCGCTCCTCACGGTCGTCGATGGCCTGCTCGAGCGCGGTCTCCTGCGCCCTCAAGGTCTCGAAGCGTCCGAGGATACCGTCCGCGATGCGCTCTTTTTCCGCCGCGATCTCCGCACGCAGGAGCTCCATGCGCCGCAACACCTCGGCCACCGCGGGATAGTCGTCGAGGAAGCGTTCCGAGAGGGCGGCATATTCGGTCGAGGCATCCAGCAACCGGGTCTGTAGCTCGGCAATGGTGACGCTGTTGACGACCGGGTCGAGGTGGTCGAGCCGGCCGTGCTGCACCAGTTCCCGCCAGCCGGCGAGCTGAACCAGTTCTCCGCGCACACCCTCCAGCCGTTCGTTCAGGCTCTGCAATCCCTCGCGTGCCATCTCCTGGTTGGCGGCGAGATCCGAGACCCGGACCCGGCGCGCGAAATCGGCGAGCTCCCAGTCCGACCGTTCCAGGGCGATCCGCATCTCCTGCAGCTGCTCCTGCAGGAACCGCCGTGCCTCACTACCGGAGTCGTAGCGGCGCTGCATGGTGCTCTGGATGTATTCGCGCACCACAGCGTTCGCGACTTCCGCGGAGAACTCCCGGTCGAAGCTGACGAAACTCACACGCACGAGCTGCGAGTTCCTGTTCTGGTCGATCTCGATGCGATTCTGCAGTCGACGCGCAGCCTCCCGGATCTGCTGTTGTTCCTCCGCCTCGGCTCCCGGCTGCCCCGAATCGGCAGCGGCCCCGTCGCTTGACGACCGCACCGCACCAAACAGGAGGCCGATCAGGGCCCTGAACTCGGCGACGACACCGCGCTGGCGCATTTCACCGCTCAACTCCGGGTGGTCCATAAGACCGTTGTTGCTCACCACTGCTTCGGCAAGCGACCGGCTGCCGAGTATGCCGCGCTGGGTGGCAAGAAACTGCTCGGAGCTCGTGCTCCCGCCAGCGGATGAGTCGAAGTCGTCGTAGGCAAGAATCCGGGATACTTCCGGATTTATCTGTACCGTTGCGGTGGCGCGGTACTCTGGGAGCATCAGGAGTGTGGCCGCCAGCGTCACAACCACGACGGTGGCGAG
>PWRV01000232.1 GCA_003563455.1 Thioalkalivibrio sp. | reverse complement strand
TTGGCGTAGGTCGCCAGAGTGAAAGTGGCGATGATCGAGACGACCTCCAGCAATTCGTCGAAAGTGATGCCCTTCTCCTCGAACATCGCGACCTCGGCCTGTCCGAGATCGCCGGAATCGGCCATCAGCCGGCGCGTCGCGTCCACCAGGTAACGGTAGCGAGATTCCCTCGGCTCGAAGCCATGCAGCACGGCGGTCACGGTATCGTCGGCCACCCCTGCCTCCCGCGCCTCGCGGGACATCACGCCGCGGCAATAATTGCATCGGTTGCTCATTGCCACTTCGAGGGCGACGATCGCCTGCTCGTCCCGGCTGAGGCGCCCGTGGCGTTCGAGGATATCCTCGAGGCGCACGAAGGCCGTCAGGGCGACCTGACTGCGTGCAAGCATCCGATACAGGTTCGGCACGTTGTCTTCGAAGGTGGCTGCAACTTCGTGCAGGATACTGCGCGTCTCTGGCCCGCCTGGGTTTTCCATCCGGCGCCTCCCGGTGAACATGGCTCACTGGAAGCATGCCCGGGGGCAGCGACCGCCACTATTGGTAATAACCCATAGATCGGCAGGCCGCAGCACCGACACCTTCCAGGCGAGCGGCAGGCCGACGCGGGGGAGACTCAGGGCTCGAGGTTCCCGGCGGCTTCCTGCACAACGGCCCGGTCGGGCAACACCACACGGAACACGGTACCGGTCGGACCGGTCTCGCGCAGCGTCAGGTCACCCCCGTGGTTACGTGCAAGCTCCCAGGCAATCGCCAGCCCGAGACCCGAACTCCCGGCGCCCTTCTCGGCAAACAGGCATCCCTGCACGGACTCCGGCAACCCCGGCCCGTCGTCCTCGCAGTCGATCACGGTCTGGCCGTCTTCACGGAAGCCAACGACCCGGATGTGGCGGCTGTCGGCGGTGATCGCGTTCCGTATCAGGTTCATCAGGATGCGGAAGACCTGGTCGAAATCGGCATCCAGCTCGATTTCTTCGGCGTTCGGGGACTCCATCTCCACCCGCGCGACCTCGCCCGGCCCGATCGCGGCATTCAGCTCGTCCATCAGGTCGGACAGCAGGAAGCGTTCGCGCCGGGGCCTGCCCTCCTTCGCGCTGCCCACCTCGAGCGTCTGCTGGCACATCCGGACGGCCCGATCCACCGACCGCGCGATCAGGTCCGCACTCTGCCTGACGAGTGGATCCTCGTGCCGGCGCAGCCGGTCGCTCATCAGCCGGGAGGAGACCATGGTGTTGCGCAGATCGTGCGTCAGCTTGCGGATCGACCGTCCCAGTTCGGCCAGCTCGGCCTCGCGGCGATCGTGCACGACCGACAGCACGTACTCACGGTCGGATATGTGCACCAGCGTCGCACGCACCTGGGCGGGAACCAGGTCCCCGAGCTTGGTTCGGCAGGACAGGTCGTCCGCCTTCCAGCGCCCTTGCTCCCGAACGGCGACCAGGAAGGCATCGAGGCGCGGTATCTCGTGCGGGTGGATCTCGGTCGGACTCAATGCCGCGAGTTCCTCCGGGCTGTAGCCCAGGAATTCGCAGGCTGCGCTGTTCGCGCCAACGAAGACGCCCTTTTCCGGATCGATCAGCAGGGCCGGGTCGTAGAGCTCCTCGAAGAGCTTCACGATGCTCTCCCGCGCGGGTCCAAGGGAATCAATCAGGATCATGGCAAACCGGCCCAGCAATGCTTGGTAGCACAGCATAAGTCCGATCGCGGTTTCGAAGCCAACACAGGCCGCTTCAGGCAACCCGATTGGCCTCAAAGACCCGCCCCCCCTGCAGGAGGCGAGCCTCTCGCCGATTCCGGCGCCGGGGAAGATCGGCCAGAGGCTGGCCTCCCTTGGTTCGGAGCCCACTGGATCCGCGAATGGCTTATTCGACGTCGCGACCCAGCCAGCGGACGAGCCGAACACCCCGCTGCCGGTTCAGATAGCAGGGGAGGACCGTCATGGCCATCAGCACGGCCGCCCTGAACCTCCAGTCTGTCGTCTGCATCGCCATGATCGTCAGTCCGGTCTGGCCTGGCCGGGAACCGCAGCGGCGCCGCGCGCCGGCAGTGGCCCGACGCCGCGACCGAGAGTCAGCCATGCCTCTTTCAGGTCAGGCAGCAGTTCCAGCATGTCGGCATAGCGCTGGGCAAGGTACAGGCGTTCCATCAGTGACAGCAGCCCGGCCAGGCGCACGCCCGCGGGAGGCACATCAACCAGGGCCGGACGCCGGGGTCCCACCTCTGCCAGGAGGCTGGAGAGCGTGTCGGGTTCCAGGGCCGCCAGCGGCCAGGCCGTGCCCAGCGTTTCCAGACCCCAGCGCCCCCAGTGCAGAGCGATCACGTCGTCGCCCGCCGTGGCCAGCGTCCCCGGGTTCAGCTGACGGTTCACGAACACCCACGGCAGGCTGCGCACCCGGTCCACGATGGCCTGGAAGTCGGCAAGCAGATCATCGATGGTATCGCGCGAACTGACGTCGGCCACGAGTCGCGCACGCTCGAACATCGCCCGGTCCAGGCGTTGCCAGAGCAACGGCCGCGAGCGCCCGTAGCGGCCGGCGAGCTCTTCGGGCGGTTCCACCGCAATCAGCGACTGCCGGAACCGGTGTGCCAGTTCCGCAAGATCGACGGCTGCGGGTCCGCCCCCGGCCCGCGCGGGATCGCCGGGCTCCCGTGGGGCCGTGGAATCAATCGAGTCGTCAGGGCCCTCTGCGCGCTCGCCGTCTTCCGGTATCGGACCCGGACGCACGGCAACCTGCCTCGTGTCCGTGGGCAGGTGCAGCACGTGGCAATGCAGGCCGTCGACCAGGGTGGCGCCGATCCACGCCGGGGCCGGCAGACCTGCAGGGGGATCCCCCAGCAGACTGGCCTCGTGGCGGGCCTCTCCGGAACGGTTAGGGCCGAAGACCTTGATCAGGCGCGGCTCGGAGCCTTCCACCTCGCAATGAATCGCGATCACGTCCGGGACCCGGGTCTGCCACCACTCGCTGCGGCGCACCCGTGCCGGGGCGCCCTCCAGTTCGCTCAGCACCCGCGGCACCCAGTCCTCCCGGGCCGAATCGGCCAGCAGCGCCCACAGGCCCTCTGCGCGCCCAGGGCGGCGTCGCTGAAACACCTGATGGTGAAAGAACAGGGCGTCCAGGCGCGGCCGTTCGCGATTCAGGGAGACCAGGCTGGTCACCATCCCCGCCACCCGGTTCAGCATCTGCCGGGCCAGCAACAGCGCCACGATCGCGGCGAGCAGGCCCGGCGGGTCACGGTACAGATAATCCGCCACCAGCCACACGAACACCACCAGAAACCCGAAGCCCGCGACCCCCGGAAGCCATGTCTCCGGGGGAGAGAGCACCTGCTTGCGCGGCGCACCACCGAGCTGGCTCGAGAGCACGATCAGGAGCGCAACAACCAGCAGGAACGCGATCAAAAGTCCCAGTACCGAGGCATAGAGCAGGGCCAGCACGCCCGCTCCCAGCAGCACGAACACCAGCCCGGCCGGTATCACCGCATAGCGCCGGTAGGCCCGGGTGGCGATCGCATCCTGGTTCTCGAACAGCACGACCTTGCGGCCGTGTTCCAGGATCCGGCGCGCTCCCTGATCGGACCCGAAACGGATCAGTCGCTCGGCCAGCAGATAGAGCCCGAAGGCGCCAACCGTGGCGAGCGTCAACCCGACGATCAGCGTGTTCCGGTCAAGGTCCGCGAGAGCCGAGGGGAAGTAGCGCGGAATCCGCTCGGATCCCAGCAGGATCACCACCTTCAGCGGCAGGAAGAAGGCCAGCAGCATCGCCACCTGCGACAGGAGTGTGGCCAGCACCACGAGGATCGTGCCACCGGGCGCCGCGCGCAGGAACCGGCCGCCAAGCTGCGCCGACCAGCGCAACCCTTCGCTGAGACCCCGCGGCAGCGGGGAGACTTCATTCTCGGGCACGACGCTTGCACCTCCTTCTGGCGCATCCGGGAACTGGCCGCCCTGGAGCCGGCAGAAGGTGGGGGGAAGAGGGCAGCCCCTGAGTCCTGGTTCCACTCCGCTCGCAGGCCAGGACCTCAATGCGCGCCCGTCACAGCCTCCGGCGGCGACACCACCAGCACACCCAGCTTCCGAAAACGCTGCAGCAGGCTCTCGCCCTGGCGACGCAAGGCCGCTTCCTGCTCCAGGCCAAAGTCATCGAGGGTACGGCGCACCTGCTCGTCCCCGGTGCTGGGTTCCTCCCGGATACGCCATAGGAGCCGCGCACCCAGCGCATTGAGTACCGCGAAGCGTACGCGCTTCGGGCCGGCACGGTACGCCAGCAGGTAAGTCGGCGCCTTCCCCGGTTGCGCTGGCCTGAAGTCCTCGCCGATACGATGTACCGGAAACTCGTACGCCAGCAGACGGGCGTGCGGAACCAGCGACGGAACGCCCGACAGCGGATCCAGGGCCCGCTCGTCCGGGAGGGCTGCCTCGGAGTCCCTCGCGTTCAGCAGGGTCCTCTCCACTCGTTCGAAGTGCGCCAGTTCCGCCATGAAGGGCCAGTCTTTCTCACGGGGCATGCGCTCTTTCGCGAGGTAACGGACGAACTCCTCGCCGAATTGGGGAAAGTATGGCGTATGGGAAGCGTGATCCCGGTAGAAGTCGCGCACCAGACGGGGCCACTGTTCCGGGCCCACCACCGCCTTCAGCACCGGAAAACCGTTGCCGAGGAGATTCAGTACGTTGTTGTAGAACAACCGCCGATAGATCGCGAGCCGGCGGGGTTCGATGTCCGCAGGCGGCGGAAACCGCTCCGGATCGCGCAGGTGATCGGCCAGGGCCTGCTGCAGCTGCTGGAAGCCCGGATCAGCCATAGGCCGCCTGCCGCACCGAATGTTCCTCCACGGCGTTCCCGGAGACCGGCCGCGCCTCTTCCTGCAAGGTCCGGATTCGATCGATCTCCTGCAGAAGCTCCTCCAGGGGCGGAAAGTTGAAATCCCGCTCCAGCAGGGTCGGCACTGGTCCCAGACGCGCATAGGCCTTTGCCAGCAGGTCCCACGCCGGCGCCCCGACCGGACGACCGTGCGTGTCCACCCGCAGGTCTTCGGCCTCCTCCTCGTGACCGGCCAGGTGGATGTACCGCGTGCGCTCCAGCGGCAATGCACCCAGAAAGGCGACCGGATCATAACGGTGATTGATGCTGTTCACCACAATGTTGTTCACGTCCAGAAGCAGATCACAATCCGCCTCCTCCAGCACCGCCCGAATAAATGTCGCCTCGTCCAGATCGCCACCCAGCGGCGCATAGTAGGACACGTTTTCCAGCGCCAGCCGCCGGTCCAGTGCCTCCTGCACCTGCCGCACCCGGTCCGCCACGTAATGCACCGCCTCCTCGGTGAAGGGTATCGGCATCAGGTCGTACAGATGCCCCTGCCCATCGCCGCAGTCCCAGCCCCGGCCCGCTCACGCGGGCCGGGCGCACCGGAGGCCGTTCATCAGCCACCGCAGGTTCCTTCGCCACAGGCGCCTTCGCCGCAGCTGCCTTCTTCACCGCCGTTGCCCTCGCCGCAGGCACCTTCGGCCAACAGCAGTGCCTCGTCCTCGGAGACCGCGTCGAACCCAGGCTCCAGATCCATCGCCGCAAACGCCGGACTCGCCACCGTTGCGCCGGCGCTTCTGGCGAAGCGATCTGATACCGAACTCTCCGCA
>PWRV01000292.1 GCA_003563455.1 Thioalkalivibrio sp. | reverse complement strand
GTCGCTCGAGCATCTGGATCCGCTCCAGCTCCTGCTGTTCTCGAATGCCGTATCGGTAGTGGTCCTGTTCACGGTTCTCGCCGTCCAGGGCCGACTGGACCGCCTGCGCCAGCCGAATGCCGCTGCCTGGTGGCGTCTCGCGGGGCTTGGCGTGCTCAACCCCTTTCTCTATTACATCGTGCTGTTCCAGGCCTACGACCTGTTGCCCGCGCAACAGGCGCAGGCCCTCAACTACACCTGGGCCATTACCCTGGCAATCCTGTCCATTCCGCTGCTGGGGCAGCGGATCGGCGCGAAAGGGTTCGTTGCACTGCTGATCAGTTATGCGGGAGTGGTCGTGATCGCCACGGAGGGCCGCCCGCTGGACCTGGCGTTCACGAGTCTGCCGGGCGTCCTGCTGGCGCTCGGCAGTACCATCATCTGGTCGCTTTACTGGATCTACAACACGCGCGACGGCGGCGACCCGGTGGCCGCACTGCTGACCGGTTTCGTTTTCAGCCTGCCGCTGGTGCTGATCGCCACATTCCTGTTTTCGGAGCTGACCTGGCCGAGCTGGCAGGGATGGCTGGGAGCTTTCTGGGTGGGTACCTTCGAGATGGGACTGGCCTTCGTCTTCTGGCTGCACGCACTCCGGCTGTCCGCCACCACCGCCCGGGTCGGCAACCTGATCTTTCTTGCGCCGTTCCTGTCGTTGGTGTTCATCCATTTCCTGGTCGGCGAAACCATCCTTCCGGCGACTCTGCTCGGTCTGGTGTTCATCATTGCCGGGAACATCGTCCAGCAATGGCAGCCCTCCCGCGGCGCCGCGATCGGTCGGTAATCCCGACCGAGGAACCCGGCCGGGCGGAACAACGTCGCGGTGCCCGCGTCCCGGCTTCGGTGATCAGGCGCAGCGGCGTCCGCCCGCCCCGGAAAACCCGGCCAAAAAGAAACCCCGGGCGCGATCGCCCGGGGCTCTTGTGCAGGACTCGGGCTTTTTCAGTTCGCTGCTGCGCGAGCGGCCTCGAGCCAGCCATCGACCGTTTCACGGTTGGCCTCGATCCACTCCTGAACCAGGGGCCGGACCATCGGGTCGGATAGATCCTCCTCGCCCATGCGTTCGTCCACCTCGCTGACCCAGACCAGCGGGAGCGAGACCTGGCGGAAGAGTTCTGCGGCCGCCGGATTGTCCTCAAGGAAATCGTTGTTCGCTGCGACTTTGATATCCGCCGCAACGTAGCCCATGTAGATCGGATCCGTCACCGCACCATCAACGCCCTCGGCACGCTCCGCCTCGTCGTCGACGATGCCGGGCGCGTTGATCCACATCACGTCTTCACCCGGCACCAGCGACAGCAACCAGGCGCTGGGGCCCCAGGTGTAGTAGAGCGCCGGCTCGCCCGCCTCGATGCGGGACAGGGCTTCGGCAAAGTTCGCCGCATAGCCGGCATCCACGTGGTTCAGGTAGTCGTGCAACTCGAACTTGTCGAGCATGGCGTTGATGCCCTCGTGGCAGCCCCAGCCGGGCGGGCACCCGAAGAGATCGGCCTTGCCGTCTCCGGTCGCGTCGAACGCGGCACGCACTTCATCGCGCTTGAAGTCCTCGATGCCGGTGATGCCGAATTCTTCAATGGACGGCTTGTCGACCAGATACCCCTGGATGCCGCAGGCGGGGCAGTGAGGGTCGAACAGGGTGGCGACATCGCCGAAGTCATCGGGCAGTTGCGGCTCGTGCAGCGGCATCCAGGCATTCGGCCAGTAATGGGCGTCCCCTTCGGAGATCGCCAGGTACGCGACCGGGTTCGACAGTGAGATGGGGTTCTGCACGTTGTAGCCCAGCTCCTCGAGCAGCTCGACAAATACCCAGCTGACCGGGACTGCCGACGTCCACGTCGCGACCGCGGGCTGGACGGTAACGCCCGCGCCGGGATGCTCGTCCGCGACCGCGGCGCTGATCGACATGGCGGTGCCGAGCGTCAGGGCTCCGGCTGCCGCGACCGCACCGAGGCGGCGGGCTTTGCGTTGTTCTCGTTGCATCATTGAGTTCTCCATTCTTGTGTGAATCGTACGGTTTCCGCTGTACCTCCTGGGGAGGCAAGACGCGTGGTCATGCACCGGCGCGTTCTCCGGATGTACTCAGCGGTAACAATCACCTCCTTGCCGTGGGTGGTGGTTGGATTGGGGGACGCGGCCTTCAGTCGCGGTCGCGCACGCCCGGCGCCTTCTCGCCGAGTCCCTGGGTGATCCGGTCCAGCACCATCGCCAGAAGCACGATGCCGATACCGCCGACAAAGGCCTGGCCGATGTTCAGCCGCTCCAGACCGGCGTAAACCTCAAGCCCGAGCCCGCCGGCACCGATGATGGCCGCGATGACCACCATCGACAACGCCAGCATGATGGTCTGGTTCAACCCGGCCATGATCGTCGGCATCGCCAGCGGAAACTGCACCTTCCACAGGATCTGGCGTTTCGTCGAACCGAAGGCCACCGCCGCCTCGATAAACTCGGGGTTCACGTGGCGGATCCCGAGGTTGGTCAGCCGGATTACCGGCGGCATCGCGAACACGATGGTCGCGATCAGCCCGGGCACGTTGCCAATGCTGAAAAGCATCACAGCCGGCACCAAATACACGAAGGGGGGTGTCGTCTGCATGATGTCGAGGACCGGGCGCATGAAGCCATAGAAACGGTCGCTGCGGGAACTGAGGATCCCCAGCGGGAGACCGATCAGCACGCAGAAGAAGACCGCCGTCACCACCAGCGACAGGGTGATGATCATCTGGTCCCACACGCCCATGAAGCCAATCAGCGCGAAGGCGATCACGCTGAACACCCCGACCCGCCAGGAGGCCGCCCACCAGCCGAGGACGAAGGTTGCGAGAATAAAGGCTCCCGGCGGCACCGAACTCAAGCCCCACTGGACGCCATTCATCACGCCCCTGACCGGCGGACTGATATAGGTTCGGGAGAAGTCCCGGAATGTGGCGACGATCCAGTTGACGATGTCCGTGATCACCTGGCGCACCGGCAGGTCGATGAATCCGAACGGATCGGTCATTAATACACGCAGGAATTCAACTAGTTCACCCATGCGATTGCTGCCCCAGTTCTGCTGTAATGATCGGTGCCGCACGCCGACGGCGGTTTGGTGCCGACGGCGGGCTCGGCAAGGCCGCCTCTTTGCTCGGCGGTCAGGGAATCTCGCCGCGCTTCTCGAGGATGCCGTTGATCAGTTCGGGGTCGTCGATCAGGCCGCGGACGCGCCCGTCCCCGTTGGTCACGGCCACCGGCAGGGTTGAATAGAGACGGCTGCGCAGGATGTCGCGCAGAACTGCGTCTTCGCCGCAGGTGAGCGCGAGGCCGGTCCGCTCCGAAGACGCCGGGCGCGCAGATTCGTCCTCGAGGACTTCCTCGAGGCGCCGCACGGGCACATCCTGCTCGTCCATCTGCACATCGTGCAGGCGCCCCTCCCGGTCCATTCCGTAACGGACGTGTGGAAGATCCTGCCGGTGAAGATACGAGATACCGTCGCGTTCACCCGCGGACACGAACTTGTCGCTGTCCAGCGGCAGGGCGATCGTGCCTGCGGTAATCACGCCGGTGGGATCGGCGTGCTCGACGAACTTGGCCACGTACTCGGTGCGCGGGTTGACCAGAATCTGCTCGGGACTCCCGATCTGCACGATTTTCCCATCCTCCATGATCGCGATGTGGTCGCCGATGCGCATCGCCTCGTCGAGGTCGTGGGTAATGAACAGGATCGTCCGGTGCAGCTCCCGCTGGATCCTTGTGAGTTCCTGCTGCATATCGACCTTGATCAGAGGATCCAGCGCCGAGAAAGGCTCGTCCATTAGCAGCACTTCGGCATCGGTCGCCAGCCCCCGTGCCAGCCCGACACGCTGCTGCATGCCACCGGAGAGTTCGGAAGGATAGCTTCGGCCCCAGGGACCGAGTCCAACCATGTCGAGCACACGCTGCGCCGCCTCCTGCCGCTTCCTGCGACCGCGCCCCTGGATTTCCATTCCGTAGCCGACGTTGGAGAGCACCGTACGGTGAGGAAGCAGCGCGAAGTGCTGAAAAACCATGCTCATGTTCTGTTTGCGCAGCGTCCGCAGCGCCTCTTCATCGAGCTGGGTGATGTCCACTTCCCCGCGATCCGGATGCTTGAAGAAGATGTGGCCTGCAGTGGGGTCGATGATGCGGTTGATGCACCGGATCAGCGTCGACTTGCCGCATCCGGAAAGCCCCATGATCGCGAAGACCTCGCCTTGCTGGATATCGAAGCTGGCCTTGTTTACGCCGACCGTCTGCCCGGTCAGTTCGCGGATCTCTTCCTTGGTCTTGTTCTCTTCGAGCAGCGGGATTGCGGATTCGGGATCGGACCCGAAGATCTTGGTCACGTTCTCTGCACGGATCACGCTGGAGGCATCCTCTGTTGCCAAACACGTACATGCGCTGTCGCCGGGTTTCCCGGCAAGGCGCGAAAGTACCCTAACACAGGTCCAGTGAGCGGACCCGCCAAATACCCGGCAATCTCCGGGCCGTTCTCACGGGCAGTCACCGGGATCAACCGCGCTGGATGCCAGCCGTGCCGACGGCTGCAGGCCTACAACTCGTCGGAGCCGTCCAGGTCGTCGGCATCGGGCTCCACCGCCTCGGACTGTTCCATCAGGGTGATCGCCACACCCAGGAAGTCCGAATCCGTGACAATGCCACGAAGCTCTCTCTCGCGGATCACCGGCAGGCAGCTGCGCTTGTGGCGGACCATCAGCAATGCGGCATTGCGGATGTTGTCGCGTTCGTCAACGGTCTCCGGGTCCGGAATCATGATCTCGCGCACCGTGCGGGCCCCACCGTTGCCGGCCACCAGCACATCCGTCTGGGAAACGAGCCCGACCAGCGAGCCCGTGCCATCCAGCACCGGCAAGTGGCGAATCTTGTTGGTCGCCATCGCGCGCCTGACTTCCTCGACGGTCGATTCGGGCCGCATGACCACCAGGTTCTGTCTCGGCGTCATGATGTCGCTGACATCCAGCATGTCTTCATGCCTCCATGGGGTGTAGATTCATTCTTTGCGCCAGGGCGTAGCTACTTCTTGATGTGTGTCACAGATGCCACCGACGCAGGATGCTATCCGGCCACTCGGGGCGATCGGCGCCCATTCGGGCGCCCCATGCCCATCGAGCAACCGGAGGCTGGCCAGGGGTCTTGCGTGGAGCGTGCCGAGAATGCACGGGAAACCCGGAGACCACAGTCGCAGCAACTTGCCAAGTTGCTATCATCGCAGTTTTGAGGGAGGAAACCCATGGCTGGCGATCGCCCCGAGCTCGAGAAGCTCCGCCGCGAACACGAACAGGCACTTCTCCTCGCAGACCGGATTGCGGCGCTGGCGGCCGACGGAAGCGAGTCCAGCCGCGCCCAGGGCGCGCAACTGGTCAGCGAGTACTACGCGCAGGAACTGGAAGCGCATCTGCAGCACGAGGAGCAGACGTTGTTCGCCCCCCTGCTTCGGCACGACAAGGACCAATTCGCGCTGTGCATGCGGCTCGGAAAGGATCACGGGGCGCTCAGGGCCATCGCCACCGGCATTCATGCGGACACCCCTGCGGACGATCTGGACGCCTTCGCCCGGATCCTGCGGGACCACACTCGGCTCGAGGACGAGGAATTCCTGCC
>PWRV01000222.1 GCA_003563455.1 Thioalkalivibrio sp. | reverse complement strand
GCTTTCATCGTCGGGGATGGCGGAGCGCCATGAAAGTTAACGTGATCGTCGCGCATCTTCTTCCCTCCCCCGCAAGCGGAGGAGGGGATTTTCAGCGTCGGGGGAGGCCGACGGCCATGACCGTCAGGTGGCCAGGGCCTCGCGCAGGCCCTTGAAGGCGCGGTTCTCGATCTGGCGAATGCGTTCGGCGGAGACGCCGTATTCCGCGGCCAGTTCGTGCAGCGTCGCCTTGGGCTCGATCAGGTAGCGCCGGACCACGATGTCCCGCGTGCGTGCGTCGAGCGTGCTCAGCGAACGCTGCAGCTGCGTCTGGTAGTGGCGGTCCCAGTCCGCATCCTCGACGATCCGGGCCGGGTCGTTGTCCACCGTGCCGGAGAGCTGCTCTGCCGGCACCAGGTGGTTGCGCTCCTCGTCGTCGGCCGGATCCGGGTCGAAGCTGGTATCGCGGCTGGCGAGGCGGCTCTCCATTTCCAGCACGTCGCTCTCGGGCACGCCGAGATCGCGGGCCACCGCCGAGACCTCGTCCGCGTTCAGCCAGCCGAGGCGCTGCTTGGCCTGACGCAGGTTGAAGAAGAGCTTGCGCTGCGCCTTGGTCGTCGCGACCTTCACGATGCGCCAGTTGCGCAGGATGAACTCGTGGATCTCGGCGCGGATCCAGTGCACCGCGAACGAGACGAGACGCACGCCCTGTTCGGGATCGAAGCGGCGCACGGCCTTCATCAGGCCGACGTTGCCTTCCTGGATCAGGTCGCCCAGCGGCAGGCCGTAACCCGAGTATCCGCGTGCGATGTGCACGACGAAGCGCAGGTTGTGCAGAATGAGGCGGCGCGCTGCGTCGAGATCGTGCGAGCCGTGCAGCGAGCGGGCCAGTTGCCGTTCCTCTTCGGCTCCGAGGACCTCGATGCGGCTGACCGCCGCCATGTAGTGGTCCAGATTGCCGACCGGGACGGGCAAATCCATGCGTCCTGGCATCAGTGCCTGGTTCATGTGTGTCCCCCTTGAAAAGCTCGGTGATATTAGCAGTCTGCCACTTAGAGTGCTAAATGCCCCGCGTGTTCCCCGTTTGAATCCGCCGTCGCGCGGGTCCCGGGCGCTCAATCGCGCAGGGCGGCGGCGCTGCCCAGCCGGGCTCCGATCCAGCCCAGCACCAGCCCGGTGCCGACGAGCATCAAACCCACGCGGGCCTGCGGACCCGCGAAGGCGAACGGGATCCCGAAGACCACCGCGGCTTCCTCGACCGGGCTTCGGGTCATCATCACGACGATCCCCAGCAGAATCAGGCTGACAAGGCCGCCGCCCACTCCCAGCAGCAATCCCCCGTACAGCGATGGCCGGCGCAGGAAGCGGTCGGTGGCACCGGTGATGCGCGAGATCGCGATCTCCTCGTGCCGTTCCCGCAGCTCCGCCGCGGATGCAACTGCGAGGATCAGCGTGATGCCGAGCGCGAGCAGCGCAGAGACCACCAGCAGCACGCGCAAACCGGCCGCGTGCAGGGCGTCGAGCTGACGCACCCATTCGTGGTCGCTGATCACCGTCGCTTCCGGCAGCAGGGTCGCGAGCTGCTGCTCCATTGCCGCCACGGCCTCCGGAGTGCGCTCCAGCGGCAGCACCTCGATGATCGCGGGGAGCGGATTGTCCTCCAGCCAGTCGAGCAGCGCGGGGTCCGGCAGGCTCTCGCGATAGGCGGCCAGCGCCGCGTCCGCCTCGATCGCGGTGACCTCCGCGACGCCGGGCAGCGCGTCGATCCGTGCCGCCGTCCCGGTCAGCGCCTCGCCGCCCTCAAGGTCCAGGTACAGCGCGATCCGCGGCTGGTGGTCGACGCCCGCGGACAATGCCCGGGCGTTCTCCAGCAGCAGCCAGAGGTAGGCGGGCAGTGCGAGGACGAAGCCGAGCACCGCGACCAGGATCAGTGTCTGGCCCGGAGCGTGGACACGCCGCCAGAGGCTCCGCCGAGCCGCCTCGGAATGGTTGTACAGCCAGGCCTCGAGGTAGCCGGCGCGATCGCTGCCGTCCTTCATCCGGTGCTCCGCGGCTCGGTCACGTGGCGCGCCTCGAGGCGACCGTTCTCCAGGTGCAGCACCGGTCTCCCGAGGGTCGAGATCAGCCCCAGGTTGTGGCTGGCAATCAGTGCGGTCATGCCGACACGGTTGAAGTCCAGAAACAGCTGGAGGATCTCGCGCGAGAGCTCCGGGTCCAGATTGCCGGTGGGCTCGTCCGCCAGCAGCAGTGCCGGCCGGTGCACGATCGCGCGGGCGATGCCGACCCGCTGCTGCTCGCCGGCGGACAGGGTCAGCGGCTGGGCATTCTCCTTCTGCAGCAGACCGACCTTGTCCAGCGCCGCCCGCACCCGTTTGCGCGCCTCCGTGCGCCGGAATCCGAGGATTTCCAGCGGCAGCGCGACGTTGGCGTGCACGGGGCGGTCGAACAGCAGCCGGTGATCCTGGAACACCAGGCCGATGTTGCGTCGGAACTCGGGCTCCTGACGCCGGGCCAGGGGGCCAAGGTCACGGCCATCGACCATGATGCGGCCACGCGTCGGGCGCTCCAGCCGCGCGATCAGTCGCAGCAGTGTGCTCTTGCCGGCACCGGACGGGCCGGTCAGGAAGGCGAGGGCGCCGGCGTCCACGCGCAGGCTGACATTGCGCAGGGCTTCGGTCCCGCAGCCGAAACGCTTGGTCACACGGTGCAGGCGTATCATGGCCTCCCCGATCCGTCCGCGTTCAACCGTCCGCGCGGTTCAGCAGCGCGCGGACGAAGGCGCGGGCCTCGAAGGGCTGCAGGTCCTCGGCGCGCTCGCCCACGCCGATGAAGCGTACCGGGATGCCCATCTGCCGGGCGAGCGCAAACAGCACACCGCCCTTGGCGGTTCCGTCGAGCTTGGTGACCACGAGTCCGGTAACGCCGAGCGCCTCGTGGAACTGCCGGGCCTGAGCCAGTGCGTTCTGGCCGGTGCCACCGTCGATCACCAGCAGCACCTCGTCGGGTGCGTCCGGGTCGAGCCGGCCCATCACCCGCTTGACCTTGCGGATCTCGTCCATCAGGTTGTGCTGGGTGTGCAGGCGGCCCGCGGTGTCGGCGATCATCACGTCCGTGCGCCGCGATTGTGCGGCCTGCAGACCATCAAAGACCACCGAGGCCGAATCAGCCCCGGTGCGCTGCGCCACCACCGGCACGCCGTTGCGCTCGCCCCAGGTCTGCAACTGCTCCACCGCCGCGGCACGGAAGGTGTCGCCAGCGGCGAGCAGGACCGAGTAGTCTTCCGCGCGCAGGTGGTGAGCCAGCTTGCCGATGGTGGTGGTCTTTCCGGCCCCGTTGACGCCGACCACCAGGATCGAGAAGGGCTTGCCGCGGCCGGGCGGGATCCGCAGCGGCTCCTCCACGGGCTCGAGGATATCGGTCATGGCCTGTTCGAGCGCCCGCATCAGGGCCTCCGCGTCGCCGAGCTCGCCCCGCTTCACTGCGCGCGTGATCTGGTCCATGATCTGCTGCGTCGCGTCCACGCCCACGTCGGCGAGCAGCAGGCGCTCCTCGAGCTCCTCGAACAGCGTGTCGTCGATCTTGCGCCGGAACAGCGCGCCGATGTCGGTGCTGAGGACCCGGCCGGTCTTTGCGAGTCCCTGCTTCAGGCGGGCGAAGAGACCGGCGCGTTCCCCGGGATCTGCGGCGGAGGGTTCTTTTTTTCCGAAACCGAACATGGCGACCATGGTCAAGACAGAAGGTCGCCATGCTATCACGAGGTCCGAAGATGATGAGACGCCTTTTTCCCAGCCTGCTGGTGCTCTGGCTGGTGCTCGCCCCCCTCGCGGGTCACGCCTCGAACGGGGTCGTCGAACACCGCCTCGACAACGGGCTGACGGTGCTGGTGCAGGTGGACAGCCGGGCCCCGGTGGTCACCAATCAGGTCTGGTACCGGGTCGGTTCGGTCGATGAACACGGCGGCATTACCGGCATTTCGCACATGCTCGAACACATGATGTTCAAGGGCAGCGAGAAGTACCCGGCCGGGGAGTTCTCGCGCATCGTCTCCATGCTGGGCGGACAGGAGAACGCTTTCACGGGTGCCGACTACACCGGATATTTCCAGGTGATCGGCAGCGAGCACTGGGAGACGATGATGGCGATGGAAGCCGAGCGCATGCACGCGCTGCAGCTCACCGAAGAGGAGTTTCAGCCCGAGCGGCGCGTGGTGATCGAGGAACGGCGTCTGCGTACCGAGGATCGTCCGAATGCCCTGCTGCGGGAGCAGTTCTACGCGACCGCCTTTCTCAACCATCCCTACGGCGATCCCATCATCGGCTGGATGACGGATATCGAGGCCTACACTGTGGAGGATCTGCAACGGTGGTACGAGGCCTGGTACGCGCCGAACAACGCGGTGCTCGTGGTGGTCGGTGACGTGGACCCGGATGCGGTGATCGATGCTGCCGAACGCCACTTCGGCCCGATCCCCGCCCGCGAGCTGCCGGCCCGCAAGCCGCGCATCGAGACCCCGCACCTGGGCGAGCGCCGGATCACGATGCGGCTCCCGGCCGAGCTCCCCTACCTGATGATGGGCTGGAAGACCCCGGTGCTGATGACGCTGGAGGACCCCTCGGACGCGTATGCGCTGATTGTCGCGGCGGGGATCCTGAACTCTGGCAATGCCTCCCGCTTCGAGCGCGACCTGGTGCGGGGCCAGGAACTCGCCAGCAGCACCTCCGCCCGCTACAGCGCCTTCAGCCGCCTGGAATCGCTGTTCACGGTGTCCGCTGTACCCGCCAGCGAGGTCGAAATCGAGACGCTGGAACGCGCGCTGCTCGACCAGATCGAGCGGCTGCAGAACGAGCCGGTGGAGGCCTCCGAACTGGAGCGCGTGCAGGCGCGCGTGATCGCCTCCGAGATCTTCCAGCGCGACTCGATCCGCGCCCAGGCCTTCGAGCTGGGCATGCTGCAGACGGTGGGTCTCGGCTGGCAGGTGTCCGACGAATACGTCGAGCGGATCCGGGCGGTCACTGCCGAGGACGTCCAGCGCGTCGCGCGCGAATATCTGGTGCCCGACCGGCTGACCGTTGGCCGGCTGGATCCGCTGCCCATCGGAGGTGACGCATGAAGACGATCCGGGCTCTTGCCGCGACCGTTGTTCGGGCGCGACCGCGACCGGGCCTTTGGGTCGCGACCCTGGGCCTCCTTGCGGCCGTGGTGCTCGCGCCGCCGGTGCAGGCGGTGGAGATCGAGCGCTGGGAGACCGAGTCGGGCATGCGCGTGCTCTATGCGCCGGCGCCCGCGCTGCCGATGGTGGATATCCGACTGACCTTCGATGCCGGTGCCGCGCGCGACGGCGAGCGCAGCGGTCTTGCCCGACTGACCAGCAACGGACTGAGCCTCGGCACCGAGGCCATGGACGCGGATACCCTGGCCGAGCGCTTCGAGGCGGCCGGTGCGCGATTCAGCACCAGCTCCGCGCGCGACATGGGCATCGTCACCCTGCGTACCCTGACCGAGCCGGACTGGATGGCCGAGGCGCTCGACGTCTTCTCCGAACTGCTCGCGGCCCCGGCCTTTCCCGAGGAGGGCCTTGCCCGCGAGCGCCGGCAGATGCTCCGGGGCCTGCAGCGCGAGCGCCAGGAGCCGGGCTCGGTGGCCAGCCGCCGCTTCTACCAGCTGATGTACGGCGACCACCCCTACGGGAATCCCCCGAACGGC
>PWRV01000164.1 GCA_003563455.1 Thioalkalivibrio sp. | reverse complement strand
GTGGCGGAGAGGGTGGGATTCGAACCCACGGTACGCTCGCGCGTACAACGGTTTTCGAGACCGCCCCGTTCGACCACTCCGGCACCTCTCCGCGGGGTCGATGCAGTGACGGTTCCCTGACCGCGAGGGGCGGAGTTTCCCGTCAGCGCGCGCGGATGATAGCAGATCGATGGCCGGTACGGTACGCGGCGGGGTCGGTCAAAGGTCAGGGCATCAGACGGGTAATCGTCCAGCCCTCTTGCTCCCGTGTATATTGGAACCGGTCGTGCAGGCGGCTTTCGCGCCCCTGCCAGAATTGCACCAGCGTCGGTTCGAGCCGGTAGCCCATCCACGCCGGAGGGCGCGGAACCGCGCCGTCCGGGTAGCGTGCCCGCAACGCTTCCAGGCGGCGTTCGAGTTCCTCGCGACTGGCGATCGGCTGGCTCTGGTGCGAAGCGGCGGCTGCGTACCGGCTTCCCGGCGGGCGGCTTGCGAAGTATTCGTCCGCAAGCGCCGGGTCGAGCATGCGGGCCTCGCCGTCCAGGCGCACCTGGCGTTCGAGTTCGGGCCAGTAGAAAAGGATGGATGCCTTCGGGTTGACGGCGAGTTGCTGTCCCTTGAGGCTGCGGGAATCGGTGTACCAGCAAGGGCCTTCGTCATCGAGGTGTTTCAGCAATACGGTACGGGCGGCGGGCTGCCCGTCATCCCCGGCGGTCGCCAGAATCATCGCCGTCGGTTCGGGATTCTGGATGGCCTTTGCATCGAGCAGCCAGGCCGCGAGCTGATCGATCGGATTGGCCGCCAGATCAGCGCGGCGAAGCTGGCCGAGGCGGTAATCACGGCGTGTGTGTCGGTGGTCGATGCGCGCCATCTCGGTTACCTCGCAATATGGAATGCCGGCGGGAGATTATTTCACCTTTCCGGAGCGATGGGTCGGGTTGCCGGCCGGGCGGCGAAAAGGCTGGCAGGCCGTAAACGGGCAAGTCAAACGACGCGCGTCTGGCGTGCGAAGTTCATTTTGAGGAGTCGTGATGGCAAAGCCGATAGTTAGCGCAATAGAACCAGCCGGTGTCCAGCTCAAAAAGGGCAAGGAGTATTACTTTTGTCGCTGCGGGCGATCCAGCGATCAGCCTTTCTGCGATGGCTCGCACGAGGGGACCGGCATCGAGCCCATTGCATTCACGGCCCGCGAGGAAGGAGAAAACTGGCTGTGTATGTGCAAGCAGTCAGCGGATCTTCCGTATTGCAATGGAACCCATTCCCAGGTGCCCGAGAGCGCGGTCGGACAGGAATTCGACGGTGTGGGTGATGATGCGGAAGATGCCGGCGATAGCGGTGGAGAGGATGCCGCCCCTGCGCCACGCAACACCGACACCGAACCCCATGTCGAATTCATCCACGCCCTCGCACGCGGGGGGCTGGACGAGGTCGGCCGCAAGGGGCCAACGGTTGCGATGGGCGTGCCGCGCGAGCGCACGCCATCCTGGGATGATATCCAGATTCTCGCCGCGCAATTGGCGCGCCGGCCGCTGGCTGATGACGTCGATGTCGAGAGCGGACTGGTCATCGGGCCACAGAGCCGGCGCCCGTTGCGCCTGGAAATGCCGCTGCTGGTTACGGACATGAGCTTTGGCTCGCTGTCCCGCGAGGCCAAGATCGCACTCGCGCGGGGCGCCGAGCAGGCCGGTACCGGGATCTGTTCGGGAGAGGGCGGGATGCTGCCGGAGGAACAGGCGGAGAACTCGCGCTACCTCTTCGAGCTGGGGCCAGCGCGCTACGGCTACTCCGAGGATCTGCTCGACAAGATCCAGGCCTTTCACTTCAAGGGTGGCCAGAGCGCGAAGACCGGTGTCGGCGGGGTACTTCCCGGTGCCAAGGTCTCCACGGAGATTGCCGAGGTGCGCGGGATCGAGGCGGGCCAGGATGCGGTGTCTCCGCCGGTGATCCAGGATCTGGAAACGCCGGCCGATTTCGCGCGCTTTGCCGATTCGGTCCGGGAACGGACCGGCGGTATTCCGATCGGCTTCAAGCTCTCCGCGAACCACATCGAGCAGGATCTGGCCTTCGCACTCGAGGCAGGTGCGGACTACGTGATCCTCGATGGCCGCGGTGGCGGCACCGGGGCTGCGCCAGCCCTGCTCAGGGATCACATCAGCGTTCCAACCATCCCGGCGCTCGCGCGTGCACGACATTACCTGAACCTGCGCGGCGCGAGCGGACGGGTCACGCTGATCGTCACCGGCGGTTTGCGCACGCCGGCGGACTTCGTGAAAGCCCTGGCGCTCGGTGCCGACGGGATCGCTCTGGGCAACAGTGCGATCCAGGCGGTCGGCTGTGTCGGCGCGCGCATCTGCCACACCAACCGCTGCCCGACAGGCGTGACAACCCATGATCCGGAGCTGCGCAAGCGTCTGGACCCCGAGACGGGGAGCGCCAGGCTCGCCCGCTTCCTCGATGCCTCCCTTCAGCTGATGCAGGTGCTGGCGCGGGCGGCCGGACGAACGCGTCTGGCGGACCTCGGCCAGGACGACCTGATCACCTTCAATCGCGACCTGGTCGAGATGGCCAACGTGCCCTACGCCGGTGTTCACAGCCGGGACTGATGCCGAGCCCTGCCTGCTGTGGACATCACTTTGATGCAATCGTCCAAGCCATTGTTTTCATATCGCAAGTATTGGGCGGAGCGTTTCGGTGTCGCGCCGTTCCTGCCGATGTCGCGCGCGGAGATGGAAATCCTCGGCTGGGATTCCTGCGACGTGATCATCGTCACCGGAGACGCGTATGTGGATCATCCGAGCTTCGGCATGGCGATCATCGGTCGACTGCTGGAGGCCCAGGGGTTCCGGGTCGGCATCATCAGCCAGCCGGACTGGCGTTCCGCGGAGCCCTTCCGTGAACTGGGAAGGCCCAATCTCTTCTTTGGTGTCACGGCCGGTAACATGGATTCGATGGTCAACCGCTACACGGCGGACCGGCGGATCCGGCGCAACGATGCCTATACACCGAACGACGAGGGTGGGAGACGGCCGGACCGCGCGGTGATCGTCTACTCGCAGCGAGTGCGCGAGGCCTGGCCGGACGCGCCGATCGTGATCGGCGGCATCGAAGCCAGCCTGCGGCGCATCGCGCATTACGATTACTGGTCGGACAAGGTGCGGCGTTCGGTGCTGCTGGATTCCCGGGCCGACCTGCTGCTGTTCGGCAACGCCGAGCGCGCACTGGTGGAGGTCGCCCACCGAATCGCGGGCGGCCAGCATCTCCGGGATATCCGGGATGTTCGCGGCAGCGTGTTTCTGCGCAATGCGGTGCCGGCCGACTGGGTCGTGATCGACTCCACGGAGGTGGACGCGCCCGGCCCGGTCGACCCGCAACCCGACCCCTACGCCAGCAACAGCGTCGCCGGATGTGAAAAAAAGGGCGACGATCGGCCGGACCAGCCGCAGGTGGTCCGACTTCAGCGGGCGGTCCCGCGCGGCCAGCCCCGTGAGCGCACCGCGATCCGGCTGCCGGCCTATGAACAGGTGCGCGGCGATCCGGTGCTCTATGCCCACGCCTCGCGGGTACTGCACCTCGAGACGAACCCCGGAAACGCACGGGCGCTGGTGCAACGGCACGGCGACAAGGAGGTATGGCTGAACCCGCCGCCGATCCCGCTGAGTACCGCGGAGATGGACGCGGTCTACGACCTTCCGTTTGCCCGCGCACCCCATCCGGCCTATGGAGGGGCGCACATCCCGGCCTGGGAGATGATCCGCTTCTCGGTGAACATCATGCGCGGCTGCTTCGGCGGCTGTACTTTCTGCTCCATCACCGAGCACGAGGGACGGATCATCCAGAGCCGTTCCGAGGCGTCGATCCTGCGCGAGGTCGAGGAGATCCGCGACCGGGTCGAGGGCTTCACCGGCGTGATCTCGGACCTCGGTGGGCCGACCGCCAACATGTACCGCCTCGCCTGCAAGGACCCGGAGATCGAACGCAATTGTCGCCGGCTGTCCTGCGTGTATCCGGGCATCTGCAAGAACCTGAACACGGACCATTCGGCCCTGGTCGGCCTGTATCGCAAGGCGCGGGCGCTGCCCGGCATCAAGAAGGTGCTGATCGCGTCTGGGCTGCGCTACGACCTGGCGGTCGAGTCACCCGAATACGTGCGGGAACTGGTGACCCATCATGTCGGTGGGTACCTGAAGATTGCGCCAGAACACACTGAAAAACACCCGCTTTCAAGGATGATGAAGCCAGGAATGGGCACCTATGACCGGTTCAAGTCGATGTTCGAGCGCTTCTCGCAGGAGGCGGGCAAGGAGCAGTATCTGATCCCCTATTTCATCGCTGCACATCCGGGCACGACCGACGAGGACATGCTGAACCTCGCTCTCTGGCTGAAACGCAACGGCTTTCGTGCGGACCAGGTGCAGGCCTTCCTGCCCGGCCCGATGGCCCTGGCCACCGCGATGTGGCACACGGGGCGCAATCCGTTGCGCGGCGTCCGTCGCGAGGGTGGTGAGCGGGTGCATTCGGCGAAGGGTCTGCGGGCACGCCGACTGCACAAGGCCTTCCTCCGCTACCACGACCCGGAGAACTGGCCGCTGTTGCGTACCGCGCTGCATCGGATGGGCCGGGCAGACCTGATCGGCAACGGCAAACGGCACCTGGTGCCGAGCTACCAGCCTGCCGGCACCGGGCGGCGGTCGGGCAAGTCCGGGGTGAGTACCGCGAAGGGCAGGGGATTCAAGACCCAGCACACCGGTTTGCCGGATGCGGGTTCACCGCGCAGAATCCGCCGGGCGCGGCGGGGCGCCTGAATCAGACGGGCGGCTCGCGCCGGTCGTCCTTCTGCAACAGGCGCAGCGGCGAAAGCCGCTCGCCAAGCGACATCGGGACCACCTCCGGCAGACTGAACATGCGGTCGGCGAGCAGCTGGGCGGCAAGGGGGGCATAGAGCAAGCCGCGTGACCCGTACCCGAGGCTGACGAAGACCCGCGGGATTCCGGCAGCGCGCGTAGCGCCCGGTTCGTCCGCCACGGCTTCAGGACCGAGTTCTCCGACCGCCGGGAACCGGTCCCGGAAGATGGCGCGCGTACCGTACCATGCGCCGCTCACCCGGATATCGGTCGTCATGGCGAGTGCGGGATCGACCCAGTTCAATTGGCGGAGATTCCGGTTGTTGTCGTCATCGTGGACGCCGCTGTCGTCGTCTTCGCGACGGTAGGTCGCCCCCAGCCAGTGCTGACCCTCGTGTTCCGGCAGGCAGTAACCTCGGCCGGTCAGGGCCATGCGCCCCATTGTGCGCAGGGGGGGCTGTACCCGGGTGAGTTGCCCGCCGACGCGCAGCGGCCGGGGCTGGCGCGCGCACAGTGCGGGTCCCGCTCCCGTTGCGATTACGGCGGCGTCGAAGAACTCCTGTCCGCCGTCGGCATAGCCGAGCAGTGTACGCGTCTCGCCGCCGGCGACGGTGATCACCTGACGCCGGCGAATGTCCTGACCCTGCGCAAGTTGCCGGCAGAACGCGCCAAGATCCAACCCGACGCCATGCGGGTAGCGCAGAACGGGGCAGTCGGGGTCGGCATTCCACACCTCGTAGAGAGCTCCTGCCGCCGAAGGATCTGCGGCTGCCAGCCGTTGGAGGCGCCTTCTGGCATGGGGCGTGATTCCCCGATGTTCAATGCCGTCGGCGCGCAGGATGCCGTTCGGACCTTCGGCACCGCTGGCCCTCAGCAACGCCCGGGTGACCCGCATCCCGGCCAGCGCGAGGGCATTGCGCACAGTGTCGCCGGCGCTCAAATGGGGAGAGAGCAGTGCGGCAGGATTGCCGGAGGTCCGTGCCGCGACGCCAAGAGGATCAAGTACGGTGACTTGTGCGCCACGTTCGCGCAGGGCGAGGGCCGTTGACAGCCCGGCAATGCCGGCGCCGACCACCGCGATGTGTTCCGGCGGCTTGCCGGCGGAACTTGTGGCCGTGCGGAAGCGGCCGACCAGGCGTTCGCGCTTGCCGCGAAAGCCGGGCCGCCGCTGCAACTCGAATCCCGCTGCGGCGAGATCGCGCCGGACCTGCCCCGCGGCGGTGAAGGTGCCCAGCGTGGTGCCGTCGCGGGAGAGTCGCGCGAGTTGCCGGAATACGGCGATGTTCCAAAGGGCCGGGTTCCGGCTGGGCGCGAACCCGTCGAGGAACCAGGCATCCACTGTGCCCCGCACGTTCGCGAATCCCGGCGCGGCGTCGCCATAGGCCAAAGTGAGCACCACGTGGTCCTGCGGAAAGTGAATCCGGTGCAGACCGGAAACCGGTGGTGGGTACTGGTCCAGCAGATGCCCCACGTCTCCCGGCGGTATACCCTGCGCCAGCAGGGCCCGCTGCAGGTCGGCCGGTGCCAGCGGGTGCGCCTCTGCACTCAGGTAGCTCAGAAACGCGCCCGCCGGGGCGTGTCGGCGCCAGGCGTCGAGAGTCAGGAAGAAGTTCAGGCCCGTACCAAAGCCCGTTTCGCCGACCGTGAAGCGTCGGGCTTCGCGAAACCGCGCGGGGAGATCGTTGGCCTCGATAAAGACCGTCTGCACCTCCCCCCTCGGATCCTCCGCGCTGAAGTAGATGTCGTCGTACTCGAGCACCCGCGGTACGTCGCCGGCCCAGTGCAGGTGTACGGGTGTCAGGGGCTTCAGCATCGAGTACTGCACGATGGGATTTCACCGGGGCTCGACCGAGCCCCCTTGGTGCCTGGTGTCAGTACGTGGTTGCATCGCCAGCTGCCTCGTGCCCGTTATCTCCTCGAGTTCGGCGAGCAGGGGCTGGGTGGTGTACTGAAACCGTGCGAGCTCCGTGCCCGTCAGCGGATCGCCCCGGGGCAGTTCGACGCCCATCGGATCCACCGGCTGACCGTCGACATGCAGCTCGTAGTGGAGGTGGGCGCTGGTGGTGCGGCCGCTGTTGCCGGAGAGTGCGACGCGCTGTCCACGCGTGACCCGCTGCCCGGGTCGCACCAGGACCTTCTGCAGGTGCAGGTAACGTGTGCTGAAGCCCTGCCCATGCTGGATAACCAGGAAACGTCCGGCGAAGGGGTGGCGCTCAACCTCGGTGACCCGTCCGTCCGCAGGCGCAAGGACCGGTGTACCGACCGGTAACGCGAAATCGGTACCGTTGTGCGGTGCGACGCGTCCGGTCACCGGGTGCCGCCGCCCAGTGCTGAAACCGGAGGTGATGCGGTGCTCACCCTTGAAGGGGTGGCGGTCGAAGGGCGGGAGCAGTGGCTTGCCCTCCGGTGTGTAGAAACGTCCGTCTGCGTGACGTGCGGCGGTCAGGGTGCCGTTGGCCATGCGCAAGGCAAAGGCGAGAAGCCGGATATCAAAGGGTGTGTCGTCGCCGGAAAGCGTCTCGACTTCCACTAACAGGGCGTATTGATCGCCCTCCTGAATCCTTTCTCCCGGCGGGAGATGATCCTCGATGCGGGCGCCGATCGCGCGTGCGGCTTCCGGTCTCAGCGCCGGTTTTTCCCGGAGCGAGTCGATCACGGCGCCACGGAACTCTCCGCGCAGCAAATGGTGGTCGACCTCGCGCTCGGCGGTGATCTCCACTCGCGTGAACTGCCCGGTTCCTTCGAGCCGGACCCACTCGTATCCCCGGGCCCGGTCGGTCCAGAGGCGCAGCCGCTTCAGTTCGCCGGCAGCATCCGCCTGCCACTCGATCTCCTGCCCCGGGTGCACCACATCGAGCAGACGGGCATTGTCCGGGTCGCCACCAAGCTGAAACAGGGTGCTGAGACGCAGCCCCCAGCGGCTGTTCCACAGGGCGGCCAGGTGTTCGCCCTCGCGCAGCGTGTGGCTGGACCATTCGGCTTCTGGCCAGACGCGCCCGTTACCGCTTGGCCCGGAACCCCGTTCGAAGACCGTGGCTTCGCTCCGTGCGGCAGACGCCGCACCACGGGCGGCGGGAGCGATTCGGTCGGGTTCCTGATTCTTCAGCACTGCCTGGCCGTCAACTTCGAATACCTCTCGCTGAAAGTCTGAAGGGGCCATTGCCAATGGCGTCAAATCAGCACAAAGCGGTGTTTCCCGCAGGCAATCTCTGACGTGAAGCAATTGTTGGTGGGCCAAACCGGACAGGGATGCGGGAGCGCCCAGGGGCGACTCAGCGGCCGGGGCGGGACGCGCGGGAAGGAGGCTGGATACGGTGACGGCGGTGACGCCGAGGCTGCCGAAGACAAGCAGGGAGAACAGGACGCGAGGTACCGGCATGGTTCTTCGTCGGCTTGGGGCTGGCCTTGTATACCATCAAACATCGCGAAAGAAAAACCGGCGTCACGGGTTTCGACCGGACCGGGGGGTTCAGCTGCGCACGCCGACCCCCTTGTTGAGCAGGATCAGCGCAAACAGATAAAGGCCTACGATGAAGGCGATGATGATCCCGTAGGACAGCGCCAGTGGCAGATCGGTGGTCCCGAGCAGCCCGTAACGGAATGCGTTCACCATGTACAGGATCGGGTTCAGTTGCGACACGCCCTGCCAGAAGTCCGGGAGCAACGAGACCGAATAGAAAACGCCTCCGAGATAGGTAAGGGGCGTCAGCACAAAGGTCGGCACGATGGAGATGTCGTCGAAGGTCCGCGCGAAGACGCCGTTGATCAGGCCGGCGAGGGCGAAGACGATCGAGGTCATCACCACCACCGACAGGGTCACCGGGAGGCTGTGCAGGCTGAACGGACTGAAGAACAGCGAGACCACGGTGACTCCGGCGCCGACCGCAAGGCCCCGGGCAACGCCGCCGCCGACGAACCCGAGAATGATCAGACTGTTCGGGACGGGCGACACCAGCAGTTCCTCGATATGACGCTGGAACTTGGAGCTGAAGAACGACGAGACCACGTTCGAGTAGCTGTTGGTGATTACCGCCAGCATGATCAGCCCGGGCACGATGAAGTCCATGTACCGGATGCCGTCCATCTCGCCGATGCGGGATCCGATGAGGCCGCCGAAGATGATGAAGTACAGGGCCATGGTGACCATTGGCGGCAGCACGGTCTGTACCCAGATGCGGGCGAAGCGCAGCACTTCCTTGATGACGATGGTGCGCAGCGCCGTCCAGTTTTCGTGCAGGTGCAGCGGGTTCATGACGCTCGCCGGGTGTCGAGACCCGTGGACTCGACGGTCTGGGTCATCCGGATAAAGAGTTCCTCGAGGCGGTTGGTCTTGTTGCGCATGCTCTGAACTCGGATCCCGGCGCCGTCGAGGAGCTGGAAGAGATGGTTCAGGTCTTCGCCGCGGTTGATGTCCGCTTCCAGCGTCAGGTCATCGATACGCCGCAGCCGTATGCTGTCGTGGGCGGGAAGCTGGTGCGCGGCAGCGCGCAACTCCAGCACGACGGTCTCGGTGTCCAGCTTGGCCAGCAGGCTTCGCATCGTGGTGTTTTCAACGATCCGGCCGTGGTCGATGATCGCGATATTGCGGCACAGGCGCTCGGCTTCCTCCAGGTAGTGCGTGGTGAGGATGATGCTGCGCCCGTCACAGTTGATGTCCTGCAGGAATTCCCACATGGAGCGCCGCAGTTCGATATCGACCCCGGCGGTGGGCTCGTCGAGAATCAGCAGCCGGGGTTCGTGCACGAGCGCCCGCGCAATCATCAGCCGGCGCTTCATGCCGCCGGACAGCGTGCGCGCCATGTCCTTGCGCCTGTCCCACAATCCGAGTTCGCCGAGGTAGTGCCGTGCCCGTTGCCAGGCCTCGCGGCGCGGTATCCCGTAGTAGCCGGCCTGGTTCACCACCACTTCGGCCACCGGCTCGAAGTTATTGAAGTTGAACTCCTGCGGGACCAGCCCGATGTTCCGCTTGACCTCCTGGATCTCGCGGTCCAGGTCGTGGCCGAAGACCGTCACCTTGCCTGAGGTCTTGCTGATCAGCGAGGTCACGATGCCGATGGTGGTCGATTTGCCGGCACCGTTGGGCCCGAGGAGTGCGAAGAAGCTGCCTTCGGCGACTTTCAGGTCGATCCCCTTCAGGGCCTCGAAGCCGTTGCGGTAGCTCTTGCGCAGGGCGCGGATCTCCAGGGCGGGCTGCGTCATAGGGTGCTTGATCCTGTTCCGTGGCTTGGTTCGCGCGGGGCACGAGACGGTATCATGACTGTGGCGTCCGGGCGTAAAGATGACGCACAAGTGACCCCGTACAATCCCGACCGTTCAGGAGTTCCCGTGGAATCCCATTTCGTCGCTTCAGCCGAAGCCGCCGTGTCCCTGGTGCCGGTGACCACCGAGTCCCTGCCGAAAATTCTGGCCGGGCGGCCGGAACGTTGGCGCAACTGGGTGGAGCAACGCGGCTTCAAGGGGCGGGCGGGCACTCTGCTGCGGGTTCCCTCACCCGAGGGTCGAACCGAGGGCGTGCTGGTGGGCTATGACGCCGCTCAACCGGTCTGGATGTTGGCGCAGGCCGCACAGCGCCTCGAAGGTGGGACCTACCGGCTGGAGGCGGAAATGCCAGACGCCGATTCCGGGCTTGCGGCAGCCGTGGGCTGGGGCCTCGGCTGCTACCGCTACGAACGGTACCGCAAGGCCGAACGGGAGTCCCCCCGGCTGGTCTGGCCCGAGGGGGTGGACAAACGGCGCGTCGAGGCACTGGTTGCGGCGCATGGGCTGGTCCGCGACCTGATCAACACGCCACCCGGAGATCTGATGCCGAAGGATCTGGCCGGGGCCGTAGACGAGGTTGCCGCCGAGTTCGGGGCAAAAGTGGTTACATTGGATGAGTCCGCGGCGATTGCCGACGGCTACCCCTGTATCCATGCCGTGGGCGCCGCGAGCGTGCACCCGCCGAGGGTGATCGAACTGAGCTGGGGCGAGCCCGGCCACGCTCACGTCGTGCTGGTGGGCAAGGGCGTCTGCTTCGACTCCGGCGGCCTGAATCTGAAACCGGGCAACGGCATGCGCCTGATGAAGAAGGACATGGGCGGTGCGGCGATCGCCCTCGGCCTGGGCCGGCTGATCATGGAGCTGGATCTGCCGCTGCGGCTGACAGTGCTGCTGGGTGCCGTGGAGAACGCTGTCGGCTCCCGGTCTTTTCGTCCGGGGGATGTGCTGACCGCACGCAACGGCAAGACCGTCGAGATCGACAACACGGACGCGGAGGGGCGTCTGCTGCTCGCTGATCTGCTTGCCAGGGCAGGGGAGGTCGAACCCGACCTCGTGATCGATTTCGCGACGCTGACGGGCGCTGCGCGCGTTGCGGTCGGGACCGAGATCGCCGCGTTCTTCAGCACCGACCGGGATCTGGCCCGGGAACTGGACGGTCCGGCACAGGTCTGGGACGACCCGGTGTGGGAGTTGCCGCTTCACGAGGGCTACGGCCACATGCTGAAGAGCGACGTCGCGGACATGGTGAATGCGAGCTCTGGCGGTTTCGCGGGCGCGATCACCGCAGCGCTGTTCCTGAAGCAATTCGCGCCGGAAGGCGTGCCGTGGCTGCACTTTGACCTGATGGCCTGGAACAACCGCAATCGCCCCGGCCGCCCCAAGGGCGGCGAGGCCATGGGACTGCGGGCGGTCCTCGGCCTCCTCGAGTCCCGCTTCGCCCCGGGTGCCGCCGGCGCAAACCCGTAGGAGGCCAGCCTCTGGCCGATTATCGGCGGCGCCGAAATCGTCGAGAGGGCTCGCGTCCTGAGGATGCGCTGAATAAAGCCATCCTGGCTTTCTCAGTGCACGCTTCGCTGCAAATGTGATTTGCCGCTTGCTTCAGAATCAACCACCTACGGTGGCCGATTCTGGCGGCACTTCCCCGTGTCGCAGGGAAACGCCGATAAATCAGCGTTTCGCTGAAGGGGAGCGCGGGTTGGCGAGCCATGATGAGGGCCGCCGGCGTATCAACCCAGGCTCAGATCCATGCGTGCACGGATCACCTTGCGCAGGGCGATGAGGTAGGCCGCGGTGCGGTAGTCCATCGGCTGATCGTTGCTCTCCACCTCGCGGGTCTCGCGGATCTCCTGAAAGGCAAGACGCATGCTGTCGTCGAGGGCCGAGCGCACGAGATCGATCTCCTCGGTGCCGCTGGTGAGTGATTCCCGCAACCAGTCGGGAACGCTGCGGTTGGTCATCATCTCGACCGCCGTGATCACGTGCTGCCCGCGTGTGGCCTCGTGCCGCCGTTGCAGCCGCCCCATACGGACATGGGCAATGTTGGTCAACCACTCGAAATAGGAAACGACGACCCCACCGGCATTGACGAAGATGTCGGGCAGAACCGTGATGCCCCGTGCCTGCAGGATCCGATCCGCCTCCCAGGTGCAGGGTCCGTTCGCGGCTTCCACCACAAGCGGTGCCCGGATGCGCCCGGCGTTTCCGGCATGAATCACGCTTTCCAGCGCCGCGGGAATCAGCACATCGCAGTCCGCTTCGAGGAGCCGGGCCCCGTCTCGCCGGAAGGCGACGCCCGGAAAACCCTCGATCCCGCCCGTGCGAAGCATGTAGGCGTGGACATCCTCGACGTCGAGTCCGTCCTCGTGGTAGAGCGCACCGTCACGTTCGATGATGCCGATGATGCGCGGGCCGTCCTTCTGCTGAAGAAGCGTCGCGAGGTGATAGCCCACGTTGCCGAGTCCCTGGATGATTACCCTCTGGTCGGAAAGAGCCCCATCCAGTCCAGCGTCGCGGACGGCGTCCCGTTCATTGAAGAAGGCGTCCAGCGCATACTTCACCCCCCGGCCGGTTGCCTCGAGGCGGCCCGGAATTCCGCCCAGGTCAATGGGCTTGCCGGTGACACAGGCCATATGGTTGAGGTCCTCGGGATGCAGCTCCGTGTAGCTGTCGAGAATCCACGTCATTTCGCGCTGCGAGGTCCCCAGGTCGGGAGCGGGCACGTTTTGCGCTGGACTGATGTAACCGCGCCGGATCAGTTCGCGCGAGAAACGGCGCGTGATTTTCTCGAGACCGGCGTGGTCGTAGCGGGCGGGGTCGATGCGCAAGCCACCCTTGGAACCGCCAAAGGGCACGTCGACGACTGCGCACTTGTAGGTCATCAGGGCCGCGAGCGCTTCTGCGTGATCCTGATCCATGTCAGGAGAGTAACGCAGCCCACCCTTCACCGGCAGCCGGTGGGCGGAGTGCACCGCCCGCCAGCCCGTGAAGACCTCGACCCGGTCACCAAGCCGCACCGGGAAACTGACCTGTACCACCGAAGCGCAGGCCTTCAGTGCCGCACCGACCCCGTCCGGCACGTCGATCAAGGACAACGCATGATCGACCATGCGCTCGACGCTGTGCTGAAAACCCGTGGGTGCGTCCTCCGCAGACATCTCGATGCTCCCGGCCGAGGGCCGTTGCCGACCCCGTGATTTGATACGAGATGGATTCATGATACCCCGTCGAAAACCGGGAGGTCCCTCCTCGAATCGCAGAAACCCCACCGCTGTGGAAAGATTGCAGACCGTGGTGGCGGACCGGTTTCGGACGCGGGTGCCCGGTCAGCGTCGGGGGGTAACCGGTGGCCGACTTTCCAGAAACGTGCGGCACAGACCCGGGATGGAAAAGAGGTCACCGGGATCACCGCGTTCCTGAATCATGTCCTCCAGCCGCTGCGACGCGAAGGAACCCGGTCCTGCGCGCCGTGCGATCAGGTTGCACATCGCGGGCCAGGCGAGCCAGGACTGGGCGCGGCGGTAACCCCGGTAACGCGCTGCGTGCAGGGCCCGGAAGTCCGCCTCGTATCGGGTGCCCGCGGTATCCGTGCGAGACCCGTCGTCGCGCAAGGCCTTGATGATGGCCTGCGCGGCGCCCAGGCCGCTCTCCATGGCTTTGCCGATCCCCTCTCCGCTGAACGGGAAGGTGGTTCCGGCCGCCTCGCCGACGACCAGAAGGCCCGGCCGGTGAAGTTGCGCACCCTCGAGATTGCAGCGCAGGGGCGCACCCCGAGGCGGAGCCAGCGGTCTTCCGCGGGAGACGATCTCGCGGGCGGGAGGGAATGACCGAATGAAGGTGTCCCAAACGCCACGGAGATTGGGTATTGCAGACCGGCCAGCGCCCTGGGAGAAGATGCCGACGCCGATATTGAAGACGTTATCCGGCCCGGGAAAGCTCCAGCCGTAACCGGGGCAGATGGCGGCATCGTAGGACAGCTTCAGGTGCCTGTGGGTCCGGGCGATGCTGTGTGGAACCCGGTAGTACGCGCGCAACGCCAGTGCGCTGGGCGTTCGGCGGAGCAATAGCTGAAAGGCCTGTAGCGGTTCAACCGCCGCACCGGTAGCCAGCACCGTGAGCCGGGCTCCGACACATTGAGGCGAGGCGACCCCCGCCACGGAAAAACGGGCTCCGCCCACATGGTCACCGCTCTGGATCGGGCCGCGGACACGGTGTCGGGGCAGAAAGCGAACACCCGCATCGCGTGCGGCTTCGAGAAGCGACTGGTCCAGCTTGCGGCGCGGGAGGCAGGCGAAGTTCCCCGGCACGTCGACTGCTGTGCCGTCGGGTGCATGGACCCGCATGGACTCCGCCTGAAGCGCTGGCTCCAGCACCCGGTCTCCGAGGCCCAGGCATTCCAGCGCGCGCAGTGTATCCGGCATCAGTGCATCGCCGCAGGCCTTGTCGCGCGGAAAGTCATGACGGTCGGCGAGTGTGACATCGACGCCAGCCTGCCGCAGCGCGATGGCGGTCGCGGAACCGGCCGGCCCGGCACCGATGATCAAGACCTCCGTATCCGTGCATGCAGGGAGACTCATTTCCTCAGCCCGGTTTCCGGATCCGGCACGCGCGGATCGCTGCTCAGGCCGCGAGTGCCGAATCAGGCGCCGGACCATGCTGCGTGGAAACCGCCGTGGATGCGGCGCTGGATTCCTGACCGCTCATATCCCGGCGAGGCGGCGGATGAGCCACGCACGCCAGCCCCCCCGGCCGAGGGTCTCCATGATGTGTTGGACCTCTCCCTCGAGTCGGGGTGGGTGCGGCGACGCATTCTCGTCGGAGGAAAGCACGGGCGGCGGCGCGACCGACTCGCCCGCCGGCATCCGCGCAAAAACGTCCGCAATCCTTTTCTTCGCCGCCTCGTCGACCTCTTTTTTCTTCGTCATCGGCGTTCTCCACCGGCATTCCGTTCAGCGATCAGGCAAAAGCGAGTGGGGCCAAGGTAACTGACTGGATGCGCGAAAAAAAGCGTTCAGGTGTGTGAGGACGCTGCGGAAACGCTGATTTATCGGCGTTTTCCCTATCGTGGATTACCGCCGTCCGCACGGATGCGGCCACCGGGTTGGGCGGCCGCGCCGCCCCGGGCCACTGCAAGGCGGGTTCAGGTTTTCCCTGCGCTGCCGCGTTTCGACCAGGCTCGCTGCAAGCCATCCGGTCCGACCGGCGGCTCGACACCTGGCACCGCACCACGCCGGCGGGATATCCTCACGCATCCAACACACCACTGACGGGGGTAACAGGGCATGCACCGGGCGCTGGCGGCAATGGTTCTTTTTCTATCGGGAGCGGCGCTATCCGCTGGCGAACTCACGCCCGACGCGTTGCTCGAGCAGGCGGCGACGACGGTGACCGATATCGATACGGAAGGTCTGCGGGAACTGATCGAGACCGATCCGCGCCATGTGGTGATCGACGTGCGCACCCAGACTGAAGTTGCGCTGACCGGCGGCATGATCCGCTCCCACCGGACCCTGAACATGCCGCGCGGATGGCTGGAGTTTCACATCGAGCGGGAATTGCTGGATCCGGACACGCCGATCGTCGTTTACTGCGGCCAGAACCTGCGCAGCCCCCCGGCGGCGATGACGCTGCAGCAGATGGGCTTCACGAACGTGTATAACTACCCCGCCGGTTTCTTCGAATGGCGCGACGCCGGGCTGCCGGTGTGGGTTCCGGACAAGGCCCCGGAATCCTTCCTGTACAGCCTTCCGGAGAAGGTCACCGATGGCGTATGGTCCGCGATCGGCGCGACCCAGCCCCACACCTACGAGAATTCCGGGCACAACAACAACCTGTCCTTCGTGATCACGGATGACGGCGTGGTGGTGGTGAACGCGGGCGACAACTATCTGCTTGCCAAGTCGCTGCACGACGAGATCCGGAAGATTACGGACCAGCCGGTTCGTTACGTGGTGCTCGAGAACGGACAGGGGCATGCGATGCTGGGCATGACCTACTGGCAGGATCGGGGCGTGCCGGTGATCGCTCACGTCGACGCGGCCCGCGAGATCGAGGAAAACGGTGCGGCCTTGCTGGCACGCCTGCAGCAGCGCAGCCGCGACAAGGCATTCCGCACCCGGCTTGGCATGCCTGACAAGGTCTTCAGCGACCGACTCGACCTGGAGATGGGCGACGAAACCATCGAGGTCCTGTATCTCGGACCGGCGCACAGCCCGGGCGATATCGTGGTATGGATGCCGGAACGGAAGGTCGTCATCTCCGGTGACGTGGCCTTCCACGAGCGGATGCTGCCGATCTTCGAGGATACCGACACCGCCGGCTGGATCGAGACCTGGGACCGGTTCAAGGACCTCGGCGCCGAGGTCATCATTCCGGGGCACGGCGGCCCGGTCGAGGGTTACGAGACCGTGACCCGCTACACCCGCGATTATCTCGTTTACATGCGCGAGCAGGTGCAGAAGATCCTGGACGCCGGGGGCGGCCTCAACGACGCCTACCAGATCGACCAGTCCGCCTACGCGCACCTGGATACCTTCCATGAGCTGGCGCGAAGGAACGCCGCGCTGATCTTCCAGCAGATGGAATTTGAAGAACTGGGCTTTTAGGAGCATTTGCGATGGCACGCTTCTCCGTTGGCATCATCGGCACCGGCAACGTGGGGGTGGCGGCTGCCTATTCGATCTTCCAGCGGCAGGTGGCCAGCAGCATCGTGCTGGTGGACAAGAATCGGCAGCGCGCCGAGGGCGAGGCGATGGACCTGATGCACGGCCAGCCCCTGGTCGGACGCGTGTCGGTGCAGGCGGGCGACTACGCCGACCTGGCGGAATGCCAGGTGGTCGTGATTACCGCGGGAGTGAACCAGAGGCCGGGCGAGTCGCGGCTCGACCTGCTGAACCGCAACGCGGCGGTATTCCGCGAGATTGCCGGTGAACTGGATCGGCACGCGCCAGAGGCGATCCTGGTGATCGCAACCAACCCCGTCGACATCCTGACCTACGTGATGCAGCAGTTGAGCCAGCGCCCCGCCCCGCGCGTGATCGGCACCGGTACCATGCTGGACACCTCGCGCTTCCGGGCGCTGCTGGGGGACATCTACGAGGTGAACCCGCGTTCGGTGCACGCCTATATCCTCGGTGAGCACGGCGATTCCGAGGTCCCGATCTGGAGCAGCGCGATGATCGGCGGCCTGTCGATCATGCACCATGCAATCAATGACCGGCGCTTCGATCCGGAGGTAATGAATCCGCTGTTCGAGCGCGTGCGCAACGCGGCCTTCGACATCATCTCCCGCAAGGGCTACACCAATGCCGCGATCGGGCTGGTGATCGCCTATCTGGTGCGGGTGATCCTCGAGGACCAGCGCAGCGTATTGCCGGTGTCCGTGAATCCCGAAGGCGATTACGGTCAGCACGACGTCTGCTTCAGCATCCCTTGCGTGGTCGGAGCCCACGGCGTGGAGTATCGCCTCGCCCCGGAGGTCAACGACGATGAAAGACACGGGCTGGAGGCTTCCGGGCGGGTGCTGCGCGAGAGCCTGCAGGGCATGACGATCGGCGGCGACTGACCCGGAGGGTTACCGAGCCGACACCTCTCACGGCCACGTGCAGGAGGCCGCCCCCCAGGCCGATCGTCTTCCGGAACCGGATCGGCGAGAGGGGTTGCCTCCTGCGGGCACCTTGCTGTTCCCCGGTTCAGGGTTCGTGCTCCTATTCCCTGCGGCTGCGGAATGCCAGCAGACCGAAAATCAGCCAGGCGAACATCAGCGTGGCGGTGCCGATCAGGACGGGCAGCGGACCGAACTGGTAGATGAGCGGCAACGACATTGCGGTGAACAGGCCGCCGCCGACGACGGGTTCAAAAAGCAGCTGCTTATAGCCGAAGTTCTCCATTGCGCCGGTGCGGTTGTCCGGATCGGCCATGCGGACGAGCAACAGACCGACCACGGTCATCCCGATCCCCTGCCCGAAGTTGGCCAGTCCCATCGGGACCCAGTCCTTGGGAAACATCCTTGGCGCGAGCACGATGAATCCGAAGAGGTTCCAGGCGATTCCGGCGGCCGCGAGGATCAGGAACGGAGCGATGTTGGCACCGACCGCCTCCAGGGACAGGGTGGCGAGCGCGGATACGATCAGCACGTCGAGCGCCGCCCCGGAGATGCGGTTGATCAGGCGCCGATCCAGCGCTTGCGCGTGGCCCATTCGCATCAGTGCGACCTGAACCACCACCCCGCCGAGCATCGCGAGCGGAAACAACGGGATGTGTTCCATCAGCGTCAGCCCCTCGCCGTCGGCGTTCCAGGTATTGGCCTCGAGCAGGATCAGGCCCTGCAGCATGAGCCAACCCAGAGCGATCGCGAGCGCGATGAAACCGAGGTGGATGGACAGCGGGTCGATCGAGCGGGTCTGCGCGAGGCTGGGCGCCGGCTCCCGTTCGTCGTGTTCGCTCATTTGCTCGGGATCGAGGTCCTTCGCGGCATCGGGGTCCAGCCGGCCGGTGCGCACGCTCCAGTTCACCAGCACCGTTCCCAGTACCACGCCGGCGACCACGCCAATCGTGGCCAGACCCAGGGCGAGGTCGGCGCCGTTTTCGAAGCCGAGCTCCCGGAAGGTCCCCGCGAGACCCGCCGCGGTGCCGTGACCGCCTTCGAAACCGATCTCTATCAGCGCCCCCGCCATCGGGTTGATCCCGAAGACCGGGGTCAGCAGCAGGAGTACGAGGCTAAGGCCAATGGCGTACTGGCCCCACGCCAGTGTCTGTCCGTGGGCGACCATCGGCCCTGCGCGTCGCCAGATTGCACGGGGTCCCGGGATGGTTTTCCCGAGAAAGAGAGCGGCAAATACGACGCTGATCAGCAGGCCGGGTAGGCCGGACCAGACCTCCAGAGTGGCCTCTGGAAACAAGCCGCCGGCCAGCATCGCCGGTTCTCCCGGAAGCCGGGCCACAAGCCGTCCGAGCACCTCGGGCCCGAGGATCATCGCAATGACCCCCGCGATGATGGCGCTGGGCAGGAACAGGCGGGAAAAGAGTGCAACCTTCAGGCGCAACCACTTGCCTAGCAGCAGCAGAAGGCCGAGCAGGAGCAACGCGGTGAAAATTTGATCGAGATTCAATTCCCTGTTCTCCCTACCGACGCGGCCGCACCGCCGGACGAACAGAAAAACACTGAAGGGCTAAGGCTTCAACCCCAACCGATCCGCCGCGCGGCCTCGGGGGGGTGGTAGGGGAATTCCTGCATGTCGCGTCTCCTTGAAAGACGGTGCCGGAACGTGGCCTCCGCGTGCTGCCTTCCGGCGACCCCCGGTGCGAGGGCGAAGGCGGCGGCGACGGTGTGCAGACCCCTTGCATCGCCCCGGATCTGCTAGTGGGCCACGCGGAAAGTTCGGTAACAGATCGCTTCGCCAGAAGCGCCGGCGCTGCGTTGGGCAAGTTTGAAATAGGTTGGCTATTCCGGCACTTGCCCGCCTTGCTCCGGCACTTCT
>PWRV01000196.1 GCA_003563455.1 Thioalkalivibrio sp. | reverse complement strand
TCCCGGTCGATGATGAAGGTGCTGGGGACGGCGCGCACGCCGTAGCGCTGGGCGAGGGCGCCGTCCGGGTCGTTGACCACGGCGAGTTCCCGTTCACGCTCGGTCAGGTGGGCGTCCACTTCGGCGGCGCTGCCGGATTGCATCGCGACGGTCAAGACCGGGTGGTTGCGGCTCAGGCGCATGATCTCGCCCTCTTCCAGCCGGCAGATCGGACACCAGGTGGCCCAGAAATGCAGCAGCATCGGTCGATCCGCGAACTCCGTGAGCGTGACCGGGCTGCCGTCCAGCAGCAGGGCCTGAAACTCCGGCGCGGGTCCCTGCGCAAGGTCGCGTGCGAGCCAGGCGCGTGCCAGCAGCACCACGGCGACGATCAGCGCGATTTCGAGTCCCCACCGCCACCAGCGGCGGGGTTTGCGGGCGGTTGTCGTGTTCATGGATGGATCGGAGTGCCTCGGTGTGTCGATTGGTTCGGTTTTCCGCGCCCCCAC
The DNA here is from genome assembly GCA_003563455.1 of Thioalkalivibrio sp. Classification (GTDB taxonomy): domain Bacteria; phylum Pseudomonadota; class Gammaproteobacteria; order Ectothiorhodospirales; family Ectothiorhodospiraceae; genus Thioalkalivibrio. The sequence continues at coordinate 5,226 of PWRV01000196.1, read as the reverse complement.
CCCAACCGTTACTCCGGGCATCCTGCCCTCTGCCCTTCGGGCTCGCCTTCGGCGGTTCGAAATTCGCTCCGGGCGGATTTGTCCCCACGAGTGGGGGAGGGAGCTTTCATCGTCGGGGGTGGCGCGGTGCCATGGGGGTTAGCGAAGCATTTCCGCCTGTCCGGGGCGGGAGCGGGTGGTGCGCTCCTTCGGGCCCTTGCGCGCGGCGATGCGTACCAGTTCGTCGCTGTCCGCGAGCAGGCGCTGGCGCTGCTCTTCGGTCAGCAGCGGGTTGCGCGCGACGAAGTAGCGCAGGTTCGGGTCGGGGTCGCAGACGCAGGCCTCGACCTGTTCCGGGGTCAGGTCGGCGCGCTTCGCGCAGTTGAGCCGCACCGTCTGGTTCGGATCGCCCAGCAACAGGGCGATCTCCTCGGGGCTCAGGTCGACGCGCCGCGAGAAGTAGGCCTTCACCTGCGCGTGCTGGTCACGGACCAGCAGCGGGCGCCAGTTCGGGTCCAGATCGGCGGAGAGCGCGAGGTCCATGCGCGCGTCGAAAGACAGCGCCCGGTAGCGTTCGGAATAGTGGGCCAAGGTTGGCATGCGGTAGTGGAGAACGCACGAAGTGTGCCCAAGGCGGGACCGGCGCGGCAAGGCGGCTGCATTGTTCGTGGCGTTTTGGGTGAGGGCCGGGTCCGGCGCTGAGCCCCCACCCCAGCCGTTACTCCGGGCATCCTGCCCTTTGCCCTTCGGGCCCGCCTTCGGCGGTTCGAAATCCGCTTCCGGCGGATTTGTCCCCACAGGTGGGGGAGGGAGCTTTCATCGTTGGAGGTGGCTCGGTGGCCTGGGAGTTAGCCCCGCCCCCTTTACAGGAACACTGCCCATGCCGGTGAGTCGTTGTATCATGAACTTGCGATGACATTGACCTGCGCATGGGACTATCCCCGGTTGCAATGCCTGATCCGGGGGAGCATGCGCCGGATCGCGGTCGGGCATCCTCCACGGAGCGATTGGGCGCAGCCCCTGACCCGGGGGGCACGACCGCTGCGGGCGGCGCAGGCCCGCTCCCGGATGCGCTGATTTTCGAGGTAGACCATGGCACTGGCAGAAGCCGAGTACTCCGTTCCGGAAACGGCGACGATCGTCTCCGAGAGGCCGGATCTGGACGCGTCGGAGCAGGCAGCGCTGACCGCCCGCATCAAGGCGCTGCTGGAAGAGCGGGACGCGGTGCTGGTCGCCCACTACTACGTCGATTCCTCGCTGCAGCGCATCGCCGAGGAAACCGGCGGCTGCATCGCCGATTCGCTGGAGATGGCCCGCTTCGGCAAGGAGCATCCCGCCACCACGCTGGTCGTCGCTGGCGTGCGCTTCATGGGCGAGACCGCGAAGATCCTGAGCCCCGAGAAACGCGTGCTGATGCCGACGCTGGAGGCGGAGTGCTCGCTGGACCTCGGCTGTCCCGCCCATGCCTTCCGGGCCTTTCGGGAACAGCACCCGGATCGTACCGCGGTGGTGTATTCGAACACCTCGGTCGCAGTGAAGGCGCTTTCGGACTACGTGGTCACCTCCAGCATCGCGGTGCCTCTGGTCGAATGGCTGCGCGACCAGGGGCAGAAGATCCTCTGGGCGCCGGATCGTCACCTCGGGGACTACATTCGCCGGGAGACGGGCGCCGACATGGTGCTGTGGGACGGCTCCTGCGTGGTCCACGACGAGTTCCGGTCGCGGGAGCTCGAGAAGCTGCGCAAGGCGCACCCGACGGCCGCGGTGCTGGTGCACCCGGAATCGCCGCGCGACGTGATCCTGCAGGCGGACGTGGTGGGCTCCACCAGCCAGCTGATCGCGGCGGTGAAGGACCGACCGGAATCCGAGTTCATCGTCGCGACCGACAACCGTATCTTCTACAAGATGCAGCAGGCGGCACCGAAAAAGCGTCTGCTCGAGGCCCCGACCGGCGGGCACAGCGCGACCTGCCGGAGTTGCGCGCACTGTCCGTGGATGGCGATGAACGACCTGACCCGTCTCGCGAACACGCTGGAGCACGGTGGTGCCGAGATCTTCGTGGACGAAGAGGAGCGCGTGAAGGCTCTGACCGCGACGCAGCGCATGCTGGATTTTGCGGCCGCTCACCGTCGGCGCGTTCTCGGGGATGCCTGAGCCCGATCGGTTCTCCCCGGCGTCCGTCTGACCCGTGTACAAGCGTCCCGCAAGACTATTGGTTGCGGCCGTCCGTGACGACGGGCGTGCGCAGGTGGTGAAGGACCTGGCCGGGGAACCGGCTCTCGCGGAATGGCTGGAGGTGCGTCCCGCGCGATCCATATACGACCTGCGCCGCGAGGACCTGGAGTGGGCCGACCTGCTGGTGGCAGTGGATGCCGAAGCCGCCCGCGGATTTCCGGCGGAGCGGCCGGTCAATTGCCGTCTCAAGCGCTGGGAATTGCCTTCGGCCGGCAGCACCGACGTCGAGGCCGCCGCGCTGCAGGCGCTGCAGTGCATGGTCGGTGGAATGCGCATGCTCTCGCGCATGGACGCTGAAGACGTTTGAAATCCTCCATGGTCCCCGACCCCACCTCTGCGCAGGAGCGGCCCCGGCCGCGGTGCGGCGCTGGGCCTTGACGCGGCCCAATCGCGACCAGGGATCGCCCCCACCCGACCGCTGCTTCCACAGGAGCGGCCCCCGGCCGCGCTGCGGCGCATGGCGGGCCTCGAGTTCGCCGGCGCAGCCGCCGGTCAGGATTGCCGGTGCAACTTCTCGGCGATCTCCAGCCACAACTGCTCGAACGCGGTGGTGGCGCGGGCGCGTGGCGCGGTGACGGGCAGCGGCATGCGGTGGCGGCCCATGGCTTCGACGGCGGCGGCGTAGGGTATCGCCGTGGCGAGCAGATTGGGAATCTCCTGGCGCAGCTGCAGCCCGGCCTCGCGATGCTGCTTGCGCCGGTTGTCGACCATCGACAGAAAGGGGTGGAGCTTCACCCGCCGGATCTTCTCCCCCTCCAGGAACTGCACGATCTGCCCGAGGCTTCGGATCGACAGTTGCGAAGGGATGATCGGCACCGCGATGACGTTGGCGGCCTGGAACAGGTTCTCGGTGACGGTGGAGAAGCTCGGTGGGCAGTCCAGCACGACCAGGTCGAATTCCGACTTGAACGCCTTCAGCAGCTGGCGTACCTGGAACTCGGGGTGTTCCGACTTGCGCAGGTACTGGTCGAGGTTGCGGTTGTCGAAATCCGCCGGCAGGCAGGACAGTCGCGGCCAGTCGGTCTCGCGAATCGAGTCCTTCCAGTCGCGCTTGCCGCGGGCGAGCTTCTTCACGCTGTCCTGAACGCCGGGCTCCTGGCCCAGGTACCAGGTCGCAGCGGCCTGCGGGTCGAGGTCCCAGAGCAGGGTCTTCCATCCGTACTGCGCGGCCAGGTAGCCGAGGTTCACGGCCGCCGCCGTCTTGCCGACGCCGCCTTTCAGGTTGTAGATCGCGAGAGTCTTCAAGCGGGTCTCCCGGTCGATGGATCCATGCCATCGACATCATCCTTGATTGTAGCGGCTCGCTAACGCCGTGGGCCAGGCGCTGGGGTCAGGGATGGGGGTCAGGGGCGGGGGTCGGATTCGCCGGGGGGTGAACTGGCGTGGAGTTCAACGAGGTGGGCCTCGTAAAGGGCCCACAGTCGCGGTGCGATCGCGCCGCGGGTACCGGGGTAGGTCAGACGGTCGGCATTGAGCTGACGCAGTTCCTCGATCTCCGTGTTCGCCAGGACGCCGCCCACCACGTGGAAGATCAGCACCCGGGTGCCGCGACCGGCGATCGGCAATAGCGCACCGACGATTCCGGTGTCGTTCAGACCGGCGGCTCCGCGCGCGTCGCCCTCCTCGCCCGGGGGGCGGATCAGGGTGCCCAGGAGCTCGCGGTAGGCCTGCGCACAGGCATAGCAGACCTCGTTGGCGCGCGGGCCCGGGATCCCCATTGCCGCGGCCTCGATCTCGTTCTCCGGCAGGACCATGTCGGCCTGATGCAGGCGAACGCGGTTGAACTGACCGTTGGGCAACAGCCGCGGCACTGCGTCCCGGCAGGACGGGCAGTTCCACGTGGCGACCTTCGGTCCGTCTACGATGTTGCTTGGCGGCATGGTTGACCGTTCCGGTTTGCTGTCGACGGCCGCGTGGCAGGCATCCGCCCTGTTCGTGCTCAGCCGTAGTAGCCCGGCTCGTTGCCCGGCTTCCACTTGATGTTGCAGCCGAGGCTCGCCTTCTGGTCGTCCGCCGGAATCGCCTGGCCGGCGAGCAGCGCGTCGGTGGCGGCGCGCAGGTCCGCGCCGGTCACCGGAACGTCGCTTCCCGGTCGGGCGTCGTCGAACTGGCCGCGATAGACCAGCTTGCGGTCGGCGTCGAAGAGGTACAGGTCGGGGGTGCAGGCGGCCTGGTAGGCCTTCGCCACCGACTGGTCCTCGTCCAGGCAGTAGGGGAAGGCATAGCCGAAGCGGCGCGCATCGTCGCGCATCGCGTCGGGGCCGTCTTCCGGATGGGCCTCGATGTCATTCGAGTTGATCGCGATCACCGCGATACCCTTGTCGGTGTATTCGCGGCCGTAGCGCGCGAACTCGTGCCGGATCAGCTGCACGAAGGGGCAGTGATTGCAGATGAAGGCGATCATGAAGCCCTTGGCATCGGGGAAGTCATCCAGGGAGATCGTGTTGCCGGAAACCACATCGGGCAGGCTGAAGTTCGGGGCCTCGGTGCCGAGTTCGATCATCTGGGACGGTGTGCGCGCCATGGGTCCTCCGGGTCTCTGGGTTTCTGGTCAGGCGATTATACTGGCACGGCCCGCGGGGGGAGCGCGATTCTCATCTTCAGGGTGGCCGCGGGTGCCATCACGGGTAATGGAGGCGGCATGGGCTGGGTGAAGGGAGAGGTTCGCGAGCTGAAGCGATGGACCGAGCGCCTGTTCAGCCTGCGCGTGGACGCGGACGTCGAGCCGTTCAAGGCCGGACAGTACAACCGTCTGCGTCTGTTCATCGGCGAGGAGTGGGTCGCGCGTCCCTATTCCTACGTGAACCCGCCCGATGTCCGGCCGCTCGAGTTCCACCTGGTCGCGGTGCCGGAAGGGCCACTCACCAGCCGGCTGATTCGGATGCAGCCCGGCGACGAGGTCGAGCTGATGCCGCGCTCCACCGGGCTGTTCACGCTGGACCAGCTGCCCGACGCGCGCGACCTCTGGTTGCTGGCCACCGGCACCGGTCTGGGACCCTTCCTGTCCATCCT
>PWRV01000218.1 GCA_003563455.1 Thioalkalivibrio sp. | reverse complement strand
GGCATTCGGCTGGCGCAGGCGGTCCAGTCGGCCCTGGACGGCGAGAACCGTGAACAGGACCACTACCGATACGGCATTCGAGAACAGCAGGAGCTGGAGCGGATCCAGATGCTCGAGCGACAGCTTGAAGGCCGACGCAACCGTCGACCAGAGCAGCACCGCCACGCCGGCATAGGTGTATGCCAATCCCTGGCGGGTCACCGCATTGGCTGCCTGCAGGCCGGCAAGGTCCCTGCGCTCCCGATTATTCCGCGGTCAAGCGGCGGGACTGCGCGAACTGCTGCTCGACCTCGACCGAAGGACGACCCGTCAGCTGGCTGACCACAACGATCGCGACGGTTGCAAAAATGAAACCGGGAAGCAGTTCATAGACATCGAAGACACCGCCGGACAGCTCCTTCCAGATGATGACCGTCAGCGCACCGACCACCATGCCGGCCAGGGCACCGTTGCGGTTCATGCGCGACCAGTAGAGGGACAGGATGATCACCGGGCCGAAGGCCGCGCCAAAGCCACCCCAGGCGTAGGCCACCAGATCCAGCACCCCGGCATCGGGGTCCATTGCCAGCATCAGGGCGATGACCGAGACCGCGATGACCGCGGCCCGGCTGATCCAGACCAGCTCCGTCGCGCCCGCGTTGCTGCGCACCATGCCGCGATAGAAGTCATTGGTGATGGCGCTGGCGGAGACGATCAGCTGCGAGTCGATGGTGCTCATGATGGCGGCGAGGATGGCGGCCATCAGTACGCCAGCCACCCAGGGATTGAACAACGCCCGGATCAGCTCGATGAGCACCGTCTCGCCATCGGCGAGCGGCGCATCCGCGAAGTAGGCGATCCCGAGATAACCGGTGGCGACCGCGCCCACCAGCGCCAGCACCATCCAGCTCATGCCGATCAGCGTTGCCCGCGGCACGTCGCGTTCGGAACGCAGGGCCATGAAGCGCGCGAGGATGTGGGGCTGACCGAAATAGCCGAGACCCCAGGCCAGCAGGGAAATCATGCCCATGAAGGTCATGCCCTTGAGGATCGCCGTGTGGCTCGGATCGACGCTGATGACTTCCGTCTGGACACTGCCCCAGCCGCCGACCAGCACAACCACGAACATGGGGACGACCAGTAGCGTCAGGAACATCAGGATGCCCTGCGCGAAATCGGTCCAGCTGACCGCGAGAAAGCCGCCGAGGAAGGTGTAACTGATGATCACGATGGCACCGACCCACACCGCGGTCTGGTATTCCATCCCGAACGAGCTCTGGAACAGGAGCCCGCCGCCGACCAGGCCCGCCGAGATGTACAGGGTGAAGAACACCAGAATCACCACCGCTGAGATGATGCGCAGCAGTCGGGTACGGTCGCCGAAGCGGTGTTCGAGGAAGTCCGGGATGGTGAGGGAGTCGTGCGCCAGGGCGGTGAAGCGCCGCAGTCGGCCGGCGACGAACACCCAGTTCAGGAACGCGCCCACGACCAGACCCACACCGATCCAGAGTTCGCTCAGCCCGGAAACATAGACCGCACCGGGGAGGCCGAGCAGCAGCCAGCCACTCATGTCCGAAGCCCCGGCGCTCAGGGCCGCGACCCCCGGGCCGAGGCTGCGCCCACCGAGCACGTAATCCGAGAGGTTGGTGGTGCTGCGGTAGGCGACGATTCCAAGGGCCAGCATCACCGCCAGATAGGCGGCAAAGGTGGCGAGCGTCGGCAAGGGCATGTTCATGAGGGGTTCCTTGAGAGGCGCCTGCGGCACGTCTGCGGTTGAGTTTCGGCGTGATGCAGCGGGCACCCTTCACCCACCGCGATACCCTACTTCGCATCGATTGCCGCCGGCAAGTCACCGCGTCCGGTCTGCGGCCGCGAGCAGGCTTGCGTTGCCACCCGCCGCCGTGGTGTCGATGCACAGGTGGCGCTCGACCACGTAGCGTTCCGGGGCAATCAGCGCAGTCTCCAGCGGCACGATGGGCCCCGGACGGTCGGCGAGGGCCATGCGCAGGGCGCGGGTCCACGCTTCGGGGCCTGCAGCAGCGACCGACACCACCCCGGTGATGTCCGCCAGGGTGCCCGCCGCCACCGTGCCGTCCAGCCCCATCGCGGGTGCGCCGGCGTCGATCAGGGGGTGTACCGCAGCCTGCGCACCCGGCGCGACGATCACGACCGGGCAGCCGGCTCTCAGAGCCTGCACCGCCTGGGCCATTGCGGCTTCGATGCCGGCCCCCAGACATAGCACAAGACCCTTCGGATGCAGGCCGAGGCGGTTGCTCTCGCCGGTCGGACCCGGCAGGGTCTGCGGATCAATGTCGAAGGCTGCTGCTGCCTCCAGGCCCGACTGCACCAGGCCCTGGCGTCCGGGCACGGAGTGGCGCAGCACATCGACGCGGTCCGTTCGCGCCGCCCAGTCGCGCCCGTCCAGACGATCGACGGCGTACTGCAATGTCGTTTCGGAAATGACCGGGTCTTGCGGTGCCTCCTTCGGAGCTGCTGGTGTCTCGCGGCGACCGAAACGTGGCAGGTACAGCGGTCCGCCTGCCTTGGGGCCGGTCCCGGACAATCCCTCCCCGCCAAAGGGCTGGGAGCCGACGACGGCGCCGATCTGGTTGCGGTTCACATAGACGTTGCCGACCCGGATGCGATCCACGATCTGCTGCACGCGGTCATCGATGCGCGTATGCAGTGCGAAGGTGAGGCCGAAGCCGCGAGCGTTGATCGCATCGACCACGCGATCGAGGTCGCGTGCCCGGAAACGGGCCACGTGAAGCACGGGACCGAAGATCTCGCGCTCGAGGTCCTCGATCCCGTCGACCCGGACCAGCGCCGGACCCACGAAACGGCCGATCGCGGGTACCGGTAGCGCCTTGATCAGCCTCCCGGCCTGCGCCTGCGCATCGACGTACCCGGCGATATCCTCTTCCGCCGCGGCATCGATCACCGGTGAGACGTCGGTGTCGGTCTGCCAGGGGTCGCCGATCACCAGGGAATCCATGGCCCCCTGCAGCATCTCGAGCAACCGCGCCTCAGCCTCCTCCTGCACATACAGCATGCGCAGGGCCGAACAGCGCTGACCCGCGGACTGGAAGGCGGACAGCAGGATGTCACGCACGGCCTGTTCGGTCAGGGCCGTGCTGTCGACGATCATGGCATTGAGACCCCCGGTCTCGGCGATCAGCACGGCCTCCGGTCCTGCATTCGCGGCAAGGCTGCGATGAATGATCTGTGCTACCTCGCTCGAGCCGGTAAAACAGGCCCCGGCGATTCCCGGATCGGCCGTCAGTGGGCCGCCGACACCGGGGCCATCGCCCGGCAACAGCTGCAGTGCTGCCTCCGGCAACCCCGCCTGCCGCATCAACTCGACTGCACGGGTGGCGATCAGCGGTGTCTGTTCGGCGGGCTTCGCCAGTACCGCGTTGCCCATCGCCAGGGCTGCGGCGATCTGGCCGGTAAAGATCGCCAGCGGGAAGTTCCATGGGCTGATGCAGACGAAGACGCCGCGCGGATGATGCGGATCGTCCGCTTCCAGACGGTCGGCCTCGGCGGCATAGTAGCGCAGGAAATCCACCGCCTCGCGGACCTCGGCGATGCCATCCTGAAGGGTTTTCCCGGCCTCGCGGCTGGCGATGGCGATCAGCTCCGCGACGTTCTCCTCATAGAGGTCCGCGACCCGCCGCAGGATGGCGGTGCGCTCTGCGACGGGCCGCGTCGACCAGCCCGCGAAACCTTCCTGTGCCGCCTTCAGGGCATAGCCCACCTCGTCCGGGGTTGTATCATGGACCGTGCCCACGACCCGGTCTGGGTCCGCTGGCGCCAGCGCGGCCCGCCCCGGACCCGCCGGCGAGCCGGCGCTCGCAAGTATCGGTCGCGCTTCCCAACGGGCATCCGAGAAGGCATCGCGTGCCGCGATCAAGGGTCCGCTGGAGGCCGGTTCCTGGATCCGGAAGCCGCGGGAATTTCGTCGCTGCGGCGCGAACAGATCGACGGGCCGGCGAATGGCCGGATTGCTTATCTCGCTCCCCAGGGCCTGCAGCTCGTCTACCGGATCGCGGGCGATGTCGGCTGGAGTGATGCTGGTATCGACCACCTGGTTGACGAAGGAGCTGTTGGCGCCGTTCTCGAGCAGCCGGCGCACCAGGTAGGCGAGCAGGTCGCGATGTGCCCCCACCGGCGCGTAGATGCGGCAATGCACGCCGTGCATGTCGCGCACGATGGCGTGCAGCGATTCACCCATCCCGTGCAGGCGCTGGAATTCGAAGCTTTCCACGTCGTCGCCGGCCATTGCCAGCACCGCGGCGCAGGTATGCGCGTTGTGGGTTGCGAACTGCGGGTAGATGCGATCGCGCCGTTCCAGCAGCATGCGAGCGCACGCCATGAAGCTGACATCGGTGCTCACCTTGCGCGTGAATACCGGGAACTGCTCCACACCCAGTTCCTGGGCCAGCTTGATCTCGGTATCCCAGTAAGCCCCCTTGACCAGCCGGACCATGATGCGGCGATCCAGCCGCCCGGCCAGTTCGTACAGGGCCTCGATCACCGGCGCGGCCCGGCGGCCGTAGGCCTGCACCACCACACCGAATCCGTCCCAGCCGGCCAGTTGCGGGTCATCCAGCAGTGCCTCGATGATATCCAGTGACAATTCCAGACGGTCCTGCTCCTCGGCATCGATGTTGAAACCGATTCCGGCGCGGGCCGCCTGGCGGACGAGCTCGCGGGCGCGTGGCAGGAGTTCGGCCATGACTGTGGAGCGATGGGTCGTCTCGTAGCGCGGATGCAGGGCCGAGAGCTTGACCGAAATACCCGGGCTCGAACGCACATCGGCCTTTGCCTGGCGCGCGATGGCAGCAATCGCCCCGGCATAGGCCGCGTGGTAGCGTCTCGCATCGGCGTCGGTGCGCGCGGCCTCGCCAAGCATGTCGTAGGAATAGGTGTAGCCCTCGCGCTCGCGCTCTCGGGCGTTGCGCAGGCCCTGTTCGATGGTCTCGCCGAGCACGAACTGCCGGGCCAGCAGCTTCATCGACTGACCCACCGCGGTACGCACCAGGGGTTCGCCGATGCGTCTGATCAGGCCGCGCAGGGCGGCGACGGGTTTCTGCGTGTCGTCCTTGAGAACCTTGCCGGTGAGCATGAGGGCCCAGGTCGAGGCATTCACCAGCGAAGACGACGAGTGCCCCAGGTGGGCTCCCCAGTCGGACGGCTCGATCTTGTCCTGGATCAACTCGTCGATGGTTTCGGCGTCCGGCACCCGCAGCAGGGCCTCGGCCAGGCACATCAAGCCGACTCCCTCCGCGGTGGAGAGGCCGTATTCGGCGAGAAAGCTCTCCATCATCGAGGGGGTGGTCTCGGCACGCACGCGCTCGACGACCTCAGCGCCGGTAGCGGCAATCGCCTGTCGTGCCGCCGCATCCAGCTGCACTCGCTCCATCAGGTCCGCCAGAACATCGGCCTCGGAGGTCGCAAGGCAAGCGCGTATCCGCCGACGGTAATCGGAACCTGTCGTCTCATGCATCGCTGTAACCTCCCGGAGATCACGCCGTCCCGAACAGTCGGTGCGGTTGGCTCCCCGGTCTGCGGTGGAGGAAGGGGGATTTCAGCTCGATCCCAGCAGAAACCGCTGTCTTCACGGCACCCAACCGGGAACGGGCTCGGCTTCACTGTAAATCAATTGACGCTGCATGCCGTGAAAAGCCACCGCCGGAATCGGAGGATGGTGGTGTGGACAGGACCCCCATCCAGGTATTGATCAGAACATTG
>PWRV01000205.1 GCA_003563455.1 Thioalkalivibrio sp. | reverse complement strand
GAAGATCTTCTTCGGCGGAACGGAGCTGGTGCTGCCCACGCCCGAATTCTTCCCCGGACGTGCCGACAACCGGGATGCGATGGCCCAACTGGTCTTCGAATCCGTGCGCCGGCACGCCGGACTGAGCCACTGGCCCTGCCGGCTGCTGGCCCCGGGCGAACTCGCGCCGCAGGCCTACCCGCCGCCGCCCCTGGCCAAACCGGTGCGCGCGACCGGGGACGAAGGGCCGATGGACACAGCCGCCGCGGCGCCGGCGCAGTTCCGTTACATCCCGGAACTGGTCGGCAACCCCGAGGCGCTGATCGCGAACTACGCACGGGAATTCGCCCACCATATCGCGGCCTCGGCCAGGGAGACGCCACCGGCCGGCGAAGACAACTGGGGCCACGTCACCGAGCTGCTCGCGGTCTTCATGGGCTTCGGGGTGATGCTCGCGAACACCGCGTTCAACGTGCAGGTGAACTCCTGCGGCTCCTGCCAGGGCCCCACTGCGGAGCGTCCGGGATTTCTCGGGCGGGCGGAGATTGCCTACGCGCTGGCACTGTTCTGCAGGCTCAAGGACATCCCGCCCCGGCACGCAAAGGCACACCTGGGAAGTCCACTGAGGCCCTATTTCCGTCGGGCGGTGCAGGATCTGAATCGCAACCCGGACCTGTTGGCGCGCCTGCGTGGCGACGTGCCCGCGCTACCGGACCCTTCCCTGCCCGGCGGCTTCTCGAAGCCCTTCTGAGCGAGGGCCGGATCGGCGGTTGCGAAGCCGCTCAGGGCTCGGGCGTATTGGCATCGTAAACGAGCCAGGCCTGGTAGATCTCGTTGGGCCAGTGGCTCTGAAACCAGGCGATCACCGCGTCAATCTCGGACGGGGTCAGCACATCCTCGAAGGCCGGCATGTTCCCGTGCTGCGGATCCGAGCCCTCGCGGATGTGCTGCCGCAGTTGCCAGAGGGGATGGTGCCAGGTGTGCGCGGTGCCGTTCAGCGGCGGTGGCCGCCAACGGCCGTCGGGCAACCGGCGGAACCATTCCTCCGCGCCTTCGGCCCGGGCGCCGTGGCAGGCGGCACAGTGCTCGGCGTACACGGGGCCACCCTGCATCACCTGATCAACCGTGTACCAGCGCCCCGTATCCGCATCTCGGTGCTCGGCCTCGCGCGGCGGCTCGCCGCAGCCCATCAGCGCAAATCCAGTGATCATCACCAGGGCAGGCAGGATTCGTTGAGGCATCGTTACTCCGTGCTTGACTGAGGGCGGATACGGTGACGATACGGCGGCTTGCGAAGGGGGGTCCAATTCGGCGCTGCTTGCAGGGACGATCCGTCGCCGATGGCTCCGGGTCGGGGAACCGGACCGCAGGGATGTCGAAAAAGTTGGTTTCGCGACCACGACCTTGGCTACACTCCACAGACGCGTCAACAACGACCGGGATGTGCGGCGCCGTACCTGATCGTTCCCGGGTACAGGCGCGCCACATTCAGAAAAGTCCCGCGAAGAACACCAACAGCCGGGGCATCAACCGCTGCAAGGAGACCAGAACTGATGATCGATCCAGCCGCGAAAGACAGCACACAGGTCCGACGAACCGGGCCAAGGATTGGCGCCGTTGCAGCAGGGGTACTCCTGCTTGCGGTAACAGGCTATCCGCATGCCGAGCAACACGACGGAGCGATGCAGACCGAGCAGTTGCAGTCGGAACTGCAGACCCTTCGCGATGAACACGGAAACCTCCAGACACGGCAGGCGGAGCTGAAAGCAAAGGTCGACGAACTCGAGGGACAACTCGAAACCACCGAGTCTGCACTGGCCGACGTCCGGGCCGAGAGGCAGGCCCTGCAAAGCGAATTGGCCGAGACCGAGGGCGCGAAGGAGATCCTCGAGGCCGAACTCGCCGTCGCGCGCTCGGAACAGGCGGATCTGGGCGAGCAGCGTGCCCTGCTCCGCGCCGAGATCACCGAACTCGAGCGAGAGCGCGAGACCACCCGGGCCGAGCTGGCCGATGTTCGGGCCGAGAGGCAGGCCCTGCAGAGCGAATTGGCCGAGACCGAGGGCGCCAAGGAGATCCTCGAGGCCGAACTCGCCATCGCGCGCTCGGAACAGGCGGATCTGGGCGAACAGGTTGCGCTGCTCCGCGCCCGCGTCACCGAGCTTGAGCGGGAGCGCGAGACCACCCGGGCCGAACTGGACGGGGTGCTGGCGGAGAATGAGGCGCTGGAGAACGAACTGGCTGAGGTCCGGGCGGAAAAGGAGGCCCTGCAGAGCGAACTGACGGAGGCCGAGGGGGCCAGGGAGATCCTCGAGGCCGAACTCGCCACCGCGCGCTCGGAACAGGCGGACCTGGGCGAGCAGCATGCCCTGCTCCGCGCCGAAGTCACCGAGCTCGAGGGGCAGCTCGAAACCACCGAGACCGCACTGGCCGAAGCCCGGAACGAAGCGGCCGAAAAAGCCGAGAGAATCACGGCGCTCGAGACCGACAAGGCCAACCTGCAGAACGAACTGGAGACCGCGCAGGCCGCAACCGAGGCCGCACGGCAGGAAGTCTCTGAGCAGGCCGAGCGCATCGCCAGTCTCGAGGCCGACAAGTCGGCGCTGCAGGCCGCGGTCGAGGGTGCGCAGGCCGAAACCGCAGCCGTTCGGGAAGAGGCGGCGGAAGCCCTTGCAGACATGCAGGGCGAGGTGACCCGCCTGCAGTCCGCGCTGACATCCGCCCAGGCCGAGCTGGCCCGGGTCACCGCCGAGCGGAACGAGATCCGGGCAGCCGCGGAACGCGAACTCGCCGCACTGCGCGCGGTTCTCCCGCCAGAGGAAGGCGGGTCGCTTGACGCCGAGTCCGCCCGCGCGGCGGCAGCCGAGCCGGCACAGACGCTGCGCGAGGCGCACCGGGCAATGCGCCGGAGCGGGGCGGATCGCGAGGCCCTGGAGGCGACGATCGAACAGGCGGCGGCGGACATGCAGCGTGCGCAGTCGCTGGTCAGCCGCACCGAGGGCGGAACGCTCTACCAGGTTGGCGAGGGCGAAACCCTGAGCAGCATCGCGGCCCGCTTCTACGGCGAGGGCAACGCCTGGCCGCGGATCTACCAGGCAAACCAGCATGTGCTTGAGAATCCCGACCAGGTCTGGCCGGGCACCACGCTGATCCTGCCCTGAACCAGGGCTGGTCCCGGGCTGATCGCGGGTCGGCCCCCGGTGCGTTACGGCGCGCCGGGGGCCTTTGCCATCAACGCCCTCAGACCCGGGTCCGGTTCAATGCCACCACGGCGATGGCCAGAAACAGCCACAGTGGAGCACTTGCCGCGAGCCAGGGCGGCAGGTTGTAGACCATGCCCATGTGTGTCATCACGCGCATCACCAGCACGAAGCTGATTCCAAGAACCACACCGATGAAGAGTCGGCGCCCCGCCCCGCCTTCGCGTTGGCGCCCGAACAGGAACGGGATCGCCAGCAGCAGCATCCCCCAGGTGCTGGCCGGCATGGTCAGGCGTTGCCAGAAAGCGACCTCGTAGGCCTCCGAATCCAGCCGGTTTTCACGAAGGTAGCTGATGTAGGCAAGCAGGTCGAGCGCCGCCATCTGCCGCGGTTCGACCACCAGCACACCCAGGTACTCCGGCGACAAAAGCCGTTCGACCCGCTCGTGTTCCACCCTCTCGGCCCGGACTCCGGCGGCGGACAGCCGGGAACGGCGCACGTCGGTCAGCACCCAGGCGCCGTCCTCGAAGCTGGCCTGGCGGGCCTCGGTGATCTCCGTGACCTCCCCGGCCGGGCTGATCTCGATGACGCGAACGCCCGACAATCGGTCGCCGGGCAGTATTGCTTCGGCATGCACGATGCGGTTGCCGTCGCGGGCCCAGAGCCCGATGCGGCTCACGGTCAACCGCTCGTCCAGGGCAAAGGTCTTCAGGTTCTGTCCGCGGGCCTCCGCGCCGGGCGCCACGAGCTCACCGAGCGCGACCATCCCGAGCACCACGATCAGCCCCCCCTGAAGCACCCAGAAGACCAGTCGGCCAAGGGTGACCCCGGCCGAGCGCATCGCCGTCAGTTCGCTGTTGGCGGCAAGGTTTCCCAGCCACAGCAGGCTGCCCAGCAGCGCCGCGGTGGGCACCATCTCGTAAATGCGCCGCGGCAGTGTCAGCAGCACGTAGGCAGCGGCCTCCCAGATGCCGTAACCGCCGCGGCCGACATCGCCGAGTTCCCCGATCATCGCGAAGACCGCGTCCAGCGCGACCAGCAGCAGCAGGGCCAGCAGCGTGCCGGTCAGCACATGCGCGATCACATAGCGGCCGAGGACGGTCGTCATGGCCGGGATCTCGAGAGCGAATGCCTCATGCGGTTCCACATCCCGCTGCGCCAGGACATCACCAGCCAGGCCGACAGGGGTATCACGTGGACCCACCACAGCCCGAGCCAGATCGGCGTCTGCCCGGCCTCCAGCCAGGACTTGCCCATGATCAGGAAATTGGCGTAGATCACGTAGACCAGAATCGCGAGCGGCAGTCGCGCATAGCGACCGCTGCGCGGCGGCGTGAGCGCCAACGGCAACGCCACCAGTGCAAGCATCAGCACCGACACCGGCAAGGCCAGCCGCCATTCGATTTCGGCCCGGACGCGCGGGCGATCCCGCATTTCCCAGAGTTCGGAAAATGGCAGCGCGTCGAGGCTGCGCCTGGGCTGCACCAGGTCGGGGTCCGGCACCGCCATGCGGGCGCGGTCAAACGAGAGCAGCTGGAATGCGGCCGCGCCGGGCGCACCGACGTAGCGGTGTCCTTCCTCGAGAACCAGGAAGCGGGCGTCGTCGGTGACCTCGGCGATCGCCCGCGCCGCAACCGTGATCTCGGCCTTGCCTTCGCGCTGGTCGAAAATAAAGACGTTCAGCAAGGCCTCGCGATCGGCGCTCAGCCGCTCGGCAAAGAACACCTGGTCGCCCACGCGCGAGCGGAGGAAGCGCCCCGGCGTGATCCCGACCAGGTCGGAACGCCGGTCCGCCTGATCGCGCAACTCCTCCACCACGAGCTCCACGCGCGGAACCGCGAAGGACATCAGGGACAGCAGAATCAGCGCGGAAGGGCCGGCGACCAGGAAGATCGCACGGTAGACCCGGGCAAAGGACACTCCCCCGGCCTGCATCGCGATGAGCTCGCTGTCCCGCTGCAGCCGTCCCAGCACCAGCAGGAAGGCGAGGAAGAGCGCGACGGGCCAGAACAGGATCAGCGCCCGAAAGGAACCGAAGGCGACCAGCGCCGGAAGCACGTCGAGCGGCAGGCGGCCCTCGGCGACGTCACCCAGGGTGCGGCCCATCACCCCGCCGATGATCACCAGCAACACGACCGCGGTGACCGCGGCCTGGCTCACGACGAAGTCCCGGGCGAGGAAACGCTCGATGATTCCGACGCGGATCACGCGACTACCCGTCGGGCGCAACGCCCGCGGTTCGGCACCCGAAACCGGACTCTCTGGACCGCCTTGATTGCTGCGCTGCGCACACTGCTAAGATTAACGCCCAATTCCCGTCCCGTCCCGCGAGGTTTCCGGATGCGATTCTCGGTCACGACGTCCCCGATCGA
Source organism: Thioalkalivibrio sp. (assembly GCA_003563455.1). Lineage (GTDB taxonomy): Bacteria > Pseudomonadota > Gammaproteobacteria > Ectothiorhodospirales > Ectothiorhodospiraceae > Thioalkalivibrio. The sequence continues at coordinate 186 of PWRV01000205.1, read as the reverse complement.
CAAACCCAAGGCAGGCCTGCGTGCAGTCGGGCTGTTTCAGAAACGCAAGCTCGGCCTTCAGGGCGAGGGTCTGGACGAGGCCCTGCAGGGCCGCCTGTCGGATGTGGTCAAGGCCGGGGAGCTCGAGGGCGAAGCCGGCTCGACGCTGTTGATCCCGGCGCCGGCCAAGGGGGCGGCTGCCACGGT
>PWRV01000144.1 GCA_003563455.1 Thioalkalivibrio sp. | reverse complement strand
GCGGATCTCATCGCCGACGCGAAGAGTGGCGTCAGCGGGGCCGGCCGCAAGGCGCAGATCGGCAGCCTGCACGCCGAGGTCGCGGAGAGCTTCCGGGCCTATGCCAGCGGCGGCCACCGTCACCATCCGGAGATCCGCCAGACGCTTGAGGACGCAGCGGGCGGCCCGGTGGGCCTCGTCTTCCAGCCGCACCTGGTACCGATGATCCGCGGCATCCACGCGACGCTCTACGCACGACCGCGCGATGGACAGGTGGACGTCCAGCGCCTGTTCGAGGATTTCTATCGCGACGAGCCCTTCGTCGATGTGCTGCCGCCCGGCAGCCACCCGCAGACGTCCAGCGTGCGCGGCACGAACCTCTGCCGGATCGCCGTGTTCCGCCCGGTGGAATCGGGGCGGGTCGTGGTGCTGTCGGTGATCGATAACCTGGTGAAGGGAGCCTCCGGTCAGGCGGTGCAGGGCATGAACCTGATGTGTGGTCTTCCCGAGGACCTGGGGCTGGATCTCGTGCCGGTGTTTCCCTGAACCGAATCATCACCCCGCGGATCGGGGCAATCTTGACTCTGCCCGTAGGGCTTCTTAGCGTATGCGTTCGATGTACACCAGAGAGATTGGATCATGGCCGAAACGATGACTGCAGCTTCCGATGCCGACATGGAGATGCCGAGCCCGCTGATCTTCACCGACGCGGCCGCGACCAAGGTGAAGAGCCTCATTGAAGAGGAAAACAACGACGACCTGAAGCTTCGCGTTTTCGTCAGTGGCGGCGGTTGTTCCGGATTCCAGTATGGATTCACCTTCGACGAGACGGTGGGTGAAGGGGATACGGTGGTCGAAAACGGCGGCGTCACGCTGCTGATCGACCCGATGAGTTTCCAGTACCTCGCTGGTGCGGAGATCGATTACAGCGAAGGTCTTGAAGGCGCGCAGTTCGTGATTCGCAACCCGAACGCAACCACAACCTGCGGCTGCGGTTCCAGCTTCTCGACCTGATCATGCGGTCGGGGGCATCCCCGGAATCACACACCCGAGGACGCGGGGGCCGGCCGCCCCGGTGACCTCGGGCACGTTCCCGGCGCGATGCTCCAGCGTCTGCCGGGCCAGCCAGGCGAAGGCAGCCGCCTCGACCTGCTCGGCCGGGAGTCCCAGGGTCCCGGTCTCCGCGACGGGCACGTCGCCGAGCCGTTTGCGCAGGCGGCGCATCAGTTCGAGATTGCGCACGCCACCTCCGCAGACCAGCACCTCGCAGGGCTCGCCCGCGCGCCGTTCGCGGAGCACCGCGTCGGCGACGATGCTCGCGGTGAACTCGGTCAGGGTCGCCTGCACGTCCACGTCCCGCCCGATGTCGCCGATCGTTGCCAGGCGGTCCTCCAGCCACTGGAGCGAGAAGTATTCGGGGCCGGTCGTTTTCGGTGGGTCCAGTGCGAGGAACGGGTCGGCGCGCAGGGTGTCGAGGAGCCCGTAGCGCACCGTCCCCTGGGCCGCCCACTCTCCGTTGGCATCAAAGCGCTGGCCCGTCAATTCCCGGATCCATGCGTCCATCAGCGTGTTCCCGGGGCCGCAGTCGTAACCGGAGACCGGCTGGCCGGGTCTTAACCAGGTGATGTTGCTGATGCCGCCGATGTTGACCACGGCCCGGCTGATGTCCGGGTGGGCGAAACAGGCGGCGTGCAGCGCGCAGGCCAGCGGCGCCCCTTCGCCCCCGGCCGCCATGTCGCGCTGGCGGAACAGCGCGACAGTGTTGATGCCGGTGCGCTCGGCGATGCGGAACGGGTCGCCGATCTGCCAGGTGAACGCGGGGGAGGCGACAGGTGCGTGGTAGAGCGTCTGGCCGTGGCTGCCAATGGCGCGCACAGCCGCGGGCCGCAGTCCAGCCTGACGCAGCAGCGCCAGGGCCGCGTCGGCAAAGACCTCGCCCACCGCGGCGTCCAGCTGTCCGAGCTCCTGCAGCCGGCCCTGCTCGGCAACGATGATCGCGGCCAGCCGTTCCGCGATGGCGTCGGGGTAGGGGTGTCGGTGGTGCCCGATGACCTCCCAGCCGAGCGGACCCTCCGGGCGGGCCAGCACCGCCTCGACTCCGTCCCGACTGGTGCCGGAGATCAGCCCGAGGTAGATCTCCGCCGACACTAGCGGGATTCCGCGCCGGCCACGCCCTCCGCGAGCTGGGTGTCCCGGATGGTCTCGATGGTCGCAAGCAGCGGCGCGGTCTCCCTGCGGAAGGCCTCCATGTGCTCGTCCGGCAGCGACTCCGCCCGGGGAATGTCGACCGTCACGGGGTTTTGCGGCGTGCCGCGCACGTGGAACTCGTAGTGCAGATGCGGGCCGGTGGCCGTACCCGTCATCCCCACGTAACCGATGATCTCTCCCTGGCTCACCCGGGAACCCACCGACTGCCCCCTGCGGTAGCCGTTCATGTGCGCATACAGGGTCCTGTAGTTGTTGCCGTGGTCGATGATCACGGTCTTGCCGTAGCCGCCCCGGGTGCCGCGATGGACGATCCGTCCGTTACCGGCGGCGCGGATCGGCGTGCCGGTGGGAGCCGCGTAATCGACGCCCTGATGCTGGCGGGTGTAGCCCAGGATCGGGTGTTTGCGCGGACCGAAGTGCGAGCTGATCCGGCCCACATCCACCGGCGTCCGGAGGAAGGCCTGGCGCATGCTCCTGCCATCGGGCGCATAGTAGTCGGCCTTCTCACCCTCCGGTGCAAAACGCACCGCCTGCAGGGTGCGCCCGCGGTTGTGGAACTCGGCGGCGAGCACCGGCCCGTCGCGGAGGTGTTCGCCGTCCTTCAGGATGCGGTCGTAGATCACGATCATCCGGTCGCCCTCCCGGATGTCCCACGCGAAATCGATGTCCCAGCCGAAGACCTCGGCGACCTGGATCAGTGTCGCGTCCGACAGTCCTGCGCGCGCGCCATCCAGGAACAATGAGTGCTGGATCTCGGCATGCACGATGCGGCGTTGCGTCTCCAGTTGATGCTCCTGTCGCTCGGCGACGTATTCGCCATTCGCGCGGTCGCGCGTGACCTGCAGGTAGTGGTCGCCGCTCCGGGGCTCGTAGATCAGCTTCTCGAGGCGCCCTTCGCGGGTGCCGGCGATCAGCCTTTCCCCCGGGAAGATCCGCTGCAGATCCCGGGTCTCGTCCCCGAGCGCGAGGATCTCCTGCAGGTGGCTGGAGATCTCCAGTTGACTGAAGATGCGCGACAGGCTGTCTCCGGAGACCACTTCGTGCTCCGCCCAGTCGAGATCCTCTTCGTGCAACGCGCCCTGGCGGTGAATGTCCTGCGGCAGCCGTTCGTCCGCCAGCGCCGCATTTTCATGCAGCATCGCCGCCGCGGTGCCGGAGAGGTCCTGTCCGCGGTCGTGCCCGCCGGGGATTTCCAGGCCGGCGACCTGAAGCGGCTGCTCAGCGGTGCGGCTGGCGGTCGGCAGGGCGCCCCCTACGCCCGTGATTTCGATACTGGTTCGCTCGCCGGCCGGGTGGGCGGTATCATCTGCCGGCGCCGCGGAGGAGGTAACGCCTGCGGACTCCGGCGACTCCATGTAGGCGGCGAACCCCAGGCCGAGTGCACCGAACAGGAGAACGGGGAGCAACAGCGGCCAGCGTTTGCGGCGGGGTTCCTTGAAGCTCAAGTGCGTGGCACTCGTTTCCAGGAAAATGCGGCGGTCTCTTTGCACGGCGAGTCCTCCCCCTCGGACGCGGCCAGGGCGATAGCGACGTGGAATGGAGTGGTCCATCCACATCGGCAGCATGGTTTATGCGGCCGACATTTTCAAGGATATCAGGTTTCTAACGGGATTATCGAATGCATTTGGAAGAACAGCTGGCGATCCTTCGACGTGGCGCCGACGAGATCCTGCTCGAGGACGAGCTGAGGGAACGGCTGCAGCAGGGCCGGCCGCTGCGGATCAAGGCGGGTTTCGACCCCACTGCGCCCGACCTGCACCTTGGTCACACGGTGCTGCTGAACAAGATGCGACAGTTTCAGGACCTGGGGCACCACGTGATCTTCATCATCGGGGACTTTACCGGGCGCATCGGGGATCCGACCGGCAAGACCGTCACGCGCCCGCCGCTCACCGAGGATGACATCCAGGCTAACGCCGCGACCTACCGGGAGCAGGGGTTCCGGATCCTGGATCCGAGGGCGACCGAGGTGGTTTTCAATTCGAGCTGGACCGACGAGCTCGGCGCCGCCGGGATGGTGCAGCTGGCCGCCCGGCATACCGTCGCGCGGATGCTGGAGCGCGAGGACTTCAGCAAGCGCTACGGCAATCGGCAGCCGATCGCGATTCACGAGTTCCTCTATCCCCTGATTCAGGGCCACGACTCGGTGGTGCTGAAGTCGGATGTGGAGCTCGGCGGGACCGACCAGAAGTTCAACCTGCTGGTGGGCCGCGAACTGCAGAAGCAATATGGGCAGCCACCGCAGGTCATCCTGACGATGCCCATCCTGGAAGGCCTGGACGGGGTCCAGAAGATGAGCAAGTCACTGGGCAACTATATCGGGGTGCAGGATGCGCCGGACGATATGTTCGGCAAGGTGATGTCGATCTCCGATGCACTGATGTGGCGCTATTACGAACTGCTGAGCTGGCGCCCGCTGGTCGAGGTCGAGACTTTGCGCGCGGCCGCGGAATCGGGTGAGCGCAACCCCCGCGACATCAAGTTCGAGCTGGCGGAAGAGCTGGTAGGGCGGTTTCACGGTGCCGGGTCCGGAGAACGGGCGAGACAGAACTTCGTGGCGCGCTTTCAGCGCCATCAGCTACCCGAGGACCTTCCCGAAGTGACTGTCACGGCCCCGGTGGAAGGTCTGCCGCTGCCGAACCTGCTGAAGGAGGCGGGTTTGGTCGGCTCCACCAGCGAAGCGCGCAGCATGCTCCGCCAGGGCGCGGTGCGACTCGACGGGGAACGCGTGGAGGATGTCGACCTGCGCTTCGCCAGTGGCTCGCGGCACGTGGTGCAGATCGGCAAGCGACGGATCGCGCGCGTCACTCTGGCGTGAACGGCACGCTTTTCTCCCCTCTCGCATTTGCGGACAAGGTGCCGAGGGACCGGGGACAGATTTGCAAATCTGTCCCCGGAGCGCCGGGAGCGACCCGAAGCGCCGAAGGTGGGCCCGAAGGGCGGACGGCAGAATGCCCGGAGTAACGGGGGCCGGGGGTGACGGTCGGGCCCGACGCCGCCCTGCCGCACACCCCCGCCGGGGTCTTTCGGGCCGGTGTGAAAATATTTGCCACGGACCTCTTGACCCCCCGGTGCAGCGCTCTATAATGCGCGCTCTCTGACGGGGAGTTGCTCCCCGAAAGAGCCCCGAGCGAAGCCGCAGCAGGGCATCGCGAAGGACCCGCAGGGTTGACATCCGGGGAAGAGCCGAGCACAATAGGCGGCTCACTCCAGAGAAAAGGCAGACTCCGAGTCAGCCGGTCACCCTGGAACATGGCCCGCATGATCTTGACATCAGGCCGGCCAAGCCGCATACTAGGCGGCCTTGCTGAGCAGACCTCAGCAGCGCTCTTTAAGAACAAGTGAATCAAGTAGTTTGTGCGGATGCTTGCGTCGCAAACGGTTGGGTAACGCCATATCGATATGCGAAGTAAGCAACCAAACCTCAGAATTCATTCCGGGGTTAGGTCGCTCTTCGAAAAGGTATTACGGAGCTATCCGTAAATAGCTTTAAACTGAAGAGTTTGATCCTGGCTCAGATTGAACGCTGGCGGCATGCCTAACACATGCAAGTCGAACGGCAGCGC